>WFUK01000403.1 GCA_015485015.1 Paracoccaceae bacterium
ATATTGACCATGCCGCATGGCGTGCGGCCCTACTGCAAGAACTGCGATATACCGCTACGCTGATCGGCCCCCGAAAGGTTGATACCGTGTTTTTTGGCGGTGGCACCCCAAGCTTGATGGAGCCGGAAACCGTAGCGGCGCTAATCGATGAAATTGACCGGTTATGGGGTATAAATTCAGGTGCGGAAATCACCCTTGAGGCAAACCCTACATCGGTAGAGGCAGAGAAATTTTCCGCTTTCGCAGATGCAGGGGTAAACAGAATTTCTATGGGAATTCAGTCTCTTAACGACAATGACCTGCGCGCGCTTGGGCGGATGCATACCGCCTCGGAAGCGCTGGATGCCTTTGAAATAGCCAAGACCCACTTTGATCGCGTCAGCTTTGATCTGATCTATGCACGGCAAAAACAAAACCCCGAGGGCTGGTTTTCCGAGCTTCGGCAAGCGCTGGATCTGGCCGTGGATCATCTTTCGCTTTATCAACTCACCATCGAATCCGGCACCCGTTTTGGCGAGCTTTTTGACAAAGGAAAGCTGCGCGATCTGCCACTTTCGGACGATGCGGCGGATATGTATCTTGGCACGCAGGAAATTTGTGCGGAATACGGGCTAAACGGCTACGAAATTTCCAACTACGCTAAAAAGGGTGCAGAAAGTCGGCATAATCTGATCTACTGGCGCTATGGCGATTACGCAGGAATCGGCCCGGGCGCGCATGGGCGGTTAACCATCGAGGGCCAACGCAGCGCTTTTCACACCGAACTTGATCCGAAAAACTGGCTAGAATCTGTAAATTCTCATAGGCATGGCTATTTGGAACGTGAAGTTCTATCTCGCGAGGATCAAGCCATTGAATATCTGATGATGTCTTTGCGACTGGCAGAAGGCAGCGATATTGAACGCTACAATCGCTTGGCTCCAGCGCCGCTTGATCCGGTGCGCATCCTCAGAATGCAAGAGTTGGGCATGGTCGAGAATGCCGATAATCGGCGATTAAGGGCTACGCCGCAGGGTCGGCCTGTGCTAAATTCGGTATTGGCGGAACTGTTGAGATGAAAGAAAAACGATGATCAGATATTTCTGGATGATTGTGGGCGGCGGGTCGCTCGGGCTTGGCACATTGGGGATATTTTTGCCCCTTTTGCCAACCGTTCCCTTCTATCTACTCGCCGCTTTTGGCTTTTCCAAATCCTCGTCAAAATTGCATAAATGGTTGTTAAATCACAAGGTTTTTGGTCCGGATATCAAAGATTGGAACCAAAGGCGGGTGATCCGCAGGCGGGCCAAGATCATGGCCATCTCGGCGATGATCGGCTCTGTATTGCTGGCCTATATTTTTGATGTGCCCCTGAAATACATCGCACTTCAGGTGATTGCGCTTGGTTTTGTTGGCCGATTTATCTGGCAGCAAAAAGAATCCTAATTCGAGAGCAGCTGGCAAAGCCCGTCTAGCTCCTCAAGCGAAGTATAGGAAATCCGCAGCTCGCCTTTTCCCGATGATTGCCGATGATCGATGGTAACTTTCAAGCGCAACTGTGCGGTTAGATCGTTTTCAATCGCCCGGGTATCGGCGTCTTTTGGCGGCTGAAGCTGGCGCTTGCTAGAAAGCTGCTTACCGCCGGATTTTGCTAGCGCCTCGGTTTGCCGCACATTCAAACCTTTGTTAATTACCATCCGCGCCAGCTCAGCCGGATTGGTGGCCGACACCAAAGCCCGGGCATGGCCAGCAGAAAGCTTGCCCTCTTTGACATAAGTTATCACCTCGTCTGGCAGGGTTAGCAGTCGTAAAAGGTTGGCAATATGACTTCTGGATTTGCCCAGCGCCTCGGCGAGCTTTTCTTGGGTATGGCCAAAACGATCCATCAACTGGCGATATCCGACGGCTTCTTCCACCGCATTCAGGTCCGAGCGCTGGATATTTTCGATAATTCCAAGCTCCAGCACCTCTGTGTCGTCGAGCTCGCGAATAATTACGGGGATATCATGCACTTGCGCCATCTGAGCGGCTCTCCAGCGACGCTCGCCTGCAACTATTTGATATTCCTCACTAATATTTGGATTTGGACGGACGATTAACGGCTGAATGATGCCTTTTGTGCGAATCGAGTTTGCGAGGTCTTCCAAATCGCTATCGGCGAAATACCGGCGCGGCTGATCCGGATTGGCGTGCAATTTCTCAATCGGCACCGAAGTATCCGACAAGGGCTGCTTGGGCTGACTGCGCCCGAGATCCACATCGGCCAGCAAGGTTGAAAGGCCGCGGCCAAGATTTCGGCGAGTGGGTTTCTTGGTCATCCGGTCAGTCTTTCATTGAGGGCAACGGGGTCATTCATGCGGCGCAAAAGCTCGGCGGCCAGTTTCTGATAGGCGATTGCGCCGGCAGAGCGGTGGTCATAAATAAGGGCTGGAATAGAATGCGAGGGGGCTTCTGACAGCCGGATATTGCGCGGAATTGTGGTTTCATAAACCAAATCACCAAGATTGCTGCGCACATCTTCCTCGACCTGCCGCGAAAGGTTGTTTCTCTTGTCATACATTGTGAGGACAACGCCGTGTAAATCAAGCGAAGGATTTAGCGATTGCCGGACCTCTCGCACCGTCAGCATGAGCTGGGAAAGCCCTTCTAACGCGAAAAACTCGCACTGGAGCGGCACCAATACGGATTTGGCAGAAACCATCGCATTGATGGTGAGCAGATTTAGCGAGGGTGGGCAGTCAATCAGGATGTATTCAAAGCCACAGGCCAATGATTCAGGGCTGTTCAGCGCATTTCGCAAGCGCAAAACACGGTTTTTATCCTCCACGAGGTCCACATCCGCCGAGCTTAGATCCACCGTGGACGGCGCAATAAACAGGCCTGGCACCGGCGTTTCCTGGCACACATCCGCCAAAGGGGCCTCACCCAAAAGCAAATCATAAGTTGTTAACTCTCTATTTTCTGGAAAAACACCCAGACCTGTAGACGCATTACCTTGTGAATCCAGGTCAATTATCAACACCTTACGCCCGACAGCGGCTAGCGCTGTTCCGAGATTTATTGCAGTAGTGGTCTTCCCCACACCACCTTTTTGGTTGGAAACCGCGATAATATGTGGAGATTTAGTCGACACGTTCGAAACCCTCTATCCTTAGAATGACCGAGTTAGAATCTGTCAAACTCTTGATCGTTCTTACATCTATATGCCAGTGCTTTTGCGCTGCGGTCAATTCCGATTCGTAATTCATACCCTTGGGAAACAACAAAATGGTATTTGCATGCCGATGCCTTGCTGAATAGCCCAGCAATTGGCTCAAAGATGCGACAGCCCGGGCAGAAATGATATCCGCGCTTTGTGGTGCGCTCTCTTCTACCCGAACCGTCTCTACCTTCACCAATAGATCCAGCTCTCTCACAACACTATTCAGAAATGCGCACTTTCTGTGATCACTCTCAACCAAATTAAAGTTCAGCCCCGGCTGTTTTTCCTTGGCGATCACGGCATTTACCAAGGCGGGAAAGCCTGCACCCGATCCGAAATCCAGCCATGATCGCGCATTTTCAGGGATCAAAGGCCAAAGCTGCGCGGAATCAGCAAAGTGTCTATGCCAAATATCGGGTATAGTTGTTTTTGAAACCAGGTTAATTTTTGAGTTCCACTTGATAAGCAGCCGCTCATACTCACCCAATCTCTCAATTGTTTCACGTGAAACATTGAAGTGGTTCTTGAAATGATCCCTGCTAAGCACGCTGTTTTGCCTGACCCGCTCGAAGTTTCGCCAAAATAATCAGCAGCGCCGAGGGGGTCATGCCTTCAATACGGTTGGCTTGATCCAATGATTCAGGCTTTATCAATTCCAGTTTCTCGCATAGCTCATTAGAGAGACCCGGTATACCCCGATATATAAACGACGCAGGAATCTTGTGCTTCGCGTCACGTTGTAGCGAAAAAATGGCGGATTCCTGACGTTCGATATACGAAGCATATAGCGCATCTGCCGAAACTTGTTGTTGAATTTTAGGATCTATCTCTTCCAACTCCGGCCAAATTGGTATTAGGCTATCAAACTCGACGCCACTCTTAGAAAGCAAAGACAGTGCTGATCTGGGTTTGCCATCCTGACTAACGGAAAACCCGAGTTCTTTTGCCTTATGTGCGGAAATATTAAGGTCGCCACAGATATGGTTAGCGGCTTCCAGCGCTTCCAATTTGCGTTCAAAAAGCCGTTTTCGCGCATTGCTCACAATTCCAAGCTTAATACCAAGCGGCGTCAACCTCTGGTCAGCATTATCAGCTCTAAGCAAAAGGCGGTATTCGGCTCTAGATGTAAACATCCGATAAGGTTCTTTCACGCCCTTTGTCACAAGATCGTCAATCATCACCCCGATATAGCTATTCGTGCGATCAATGCAGGGCAGCTCTGTTCCCCTAATTTCTGCTGCGGCATGAATACCTGCGAATAGCCCTTGCGCCGCGGCCTCCTCATATCCGGTTGTTCCGTTAATCTGTCCGGCCAAATAAAGATTTTTTGCGTTTTTCACTTCTAAAGTGGGCCGCAAACATCGTGGATCAACGTAATCATATTCGATTGCATATCCGGGCTGGATGATTTTTGCGGCTTCCAAACCCTTAATCGATTGCACATATTCAAGCTGCACATCAATCGGAAGCGATGTTGAAATGCCGTTCGGATAGATGGTAGAATTATCTAACCCTTCAGGTTCAAGAAAAATCTGATGAGACGTTTTATCAGAAAAACGCACCACCTTATCCTCGATTGATGGGCAATAACGAGGGCCAACCCCGCCGATCATTCCCCCATACATCGCTGATTTATCAAGGTTATTCCGGATAATTTCGTGAGTTTTCTCGTTGGTATGTGTAATACCACATTCGATTTGCCGCAAAGCCGCCTTGGTTGACATAAATGAAAACAGCTCAGGATCTTCATCAGCCGCTTGGGTTTGCAAGCCAGCCCACTCAATTGTTTTGCCGTCTAAGCGAGGTGGTGTTCCTGTTTTCAGGCGGCCAAGGTTGACATCCAAATCATCAATTCGTTTAGCCAATGCGATTGATGGCTTATCCCCCACTCGACCACCGGACGATTGTTGATCACCGATATACATTGTGCCCCTAAGGAATGTGCCCGTAGTGAGTATCACAGCGGATGACGCAAGAGACGTCCCGTCCGCAAGTTTAACGCCGGTGATTTGTCCACTCTCCTCGAGCAAGTCAACCACTTCGCCCTCCAGTATCGTCAGCCCGTCAAGCCCCGAAATCATATTCTGGATGGCGTGCCGATAGGCTTTACGGTCAGCTTGCGTGCGTGGACCGCGCACGGCCGGGCCTTTCCGTCGGTTAAGCAGTCTAAATTGAATACCCGCCTGATCAGCCGCTAAACCCATCAAACCGCCAAGCGCATCGATCTCTCGAACCAAATGCCCCTTTCCCAAACCACCGATCGCGGGATTACAGGACATCTCGCCTATCCGGCTCTTCTTATGTGTAATCAAAGCAACGGAGCAGCCACTGCGATATCCGGCATGCGCCGCCTCTACACCCGCATGGCCGCCTCCAACAACGATGATATCAAATTGTTTCACGTGAAACATCCCTATTTTCCGATACAGAAATCCGCAAAGATTTCCCCAAGAACATGCTCGATATCTATTTTTCCAACCAAGACATCCAAAGCTTCTACAGCAAACCGCAAATCTGCAACAATCAACTCTCCCAAATCGTCATTTTCCAGCCCATTTAATGTAGTCATCAAATGAGCGCGCGCCGAATCTATGGCTTCCAGATGGCGTTTTCGAATCAAAAGGCTAGAGCCAGCAACCCTCGTTTCGACTATAGAAGAAATACGCGCCAGCAGCGCATCAACTCCAAGACCGGTTTTCCCCGAAATTTGTTTATCCGTGCCTTCAAGCAGGTCTCCCTTGCCAAAAACAATGATATCGTCATCGGAAACATCCAAACCAAAGCCATCAACCTCATTCAGGTTCGCAACCAAAAACACCCTGAGATCAGCAGATTTTCCCCGCTCAATAGCCCGATCCACCCCGAGCCCTTCCACAGCATCATCGGTTTTTCGAATACCGGCGAGGTCTAGCAACGTAACGGCCAAGCCATTTAGGTTCAAACGGACTTCAATCACATCGCGCGTAGTGCCAGCGATATCGGATGTAAGCGCCACATCGCGCCCCGCAATTGTGTTGAGTAGTGTAGATTTCCCGATATTGGGCCGGCCAATTATGGCCACCTCAAACCCGTCGCGCACTCGCTCCGCACCGCTAAACCCGTCTATTTCAGACGAAAGACCAACCAACACCTCCGATAACAAAATTCGGACCTCGGGGTAAACATCAACCGGAATATCTTCATCAGCAAAATCAATAACCGCCTCAAGCAAGGCCATGGCCCGCAATAATTTTTGCCGCCAAATTTCACATTTCTCGCTCAGCGCCCCGCGCATTACATTCAGCGCCTGCTTGCGCTGCGCTTCCGTTTCGGCATTAATCAAGTCGGCAAGCCCTTCGACCTGCGCCAAATCCATCCGGTTATTTTCCAGCGCTCTACGGGTAAATTCCCCGGCATGAGCATGGCGCAATCCATGCTGCTTTCCCAACGCCAAAAGCACGGATTCCACCACGGCAACCCCACCATGGATATGCAGCTCGGCCACGTCTTCGCCGGTAAAGCTCGCGCCCGCCGCAAAGGTTATAATCAGCGCCTGATCCAGAGCCTCCCCCTCAAACCAAAGCGTCCGAAGGGTGGTTTTGCGCGGGGTTGGCCGCACCATCGCCAAGGCCTCGACCGCATCAATAGCCTGCGGTCCGGAAATCCGAATTACCGCTACACCAGCGCGCCCACGCGCGCTTGCGAGAGCAAATATTGTTTGGCCAATTTCCATCTAAGCATCTGTAATTATTAGATTAAGTGTTCATTGAATCAAAGAAATCCGCATTGGTCTTGGTTTGCTTCAATTTGCTTAGCAAGAATTCAATCGCATCATTGGTTCCCATCGGATTCAAGATCCGACGCAGCACAAATAGCTTGGTGAGATCGGATTTTCCAACCAGCAGCTCTTCTTTCCGCGTGCCTGATTTCAAGATATCAATCGCCGGATAAGTTCGCTTATCCGCCACCTTGCGATCCAGCACAATTTCCGAGTTACCCGTGCCTTTGAACTCTTCAAAAATCACCTCGTCCATGCGCGAGCCGGTATCGATCAGCGCGGTGGCAATAATCGTTAAAGACCCACCCTCTTCGACCTTCCGAGCCGCCCCGAAAAACCGCTTTGGCCGTTGCAGCGCATTAGCATCCACACCACCGGTAAGCACCTTGCCCGAGCTTGGCACCACGGTATTAAAGGCTCGACCAAGCCGCGTTATACTGTCGAGCAGAATCACCACATCACGTTTATGCTCGACCAGCCGCTTGGCCTTTTCGATAACCATTTCCGCCACCGCTACGTGCCGCGTGGCTGGCTCGTCGAAAGTCGAGGAAACCACTTCGCCCTTCACCGAGCGCTGCATATCCGTCACCTCTTCCGGGCGCTCGTCAACCAGCAGCACAATCAGATAGCATTCAGGGTGGTTGGCTTCAATCGAATGCGCAATATTCTGCAAAATCATAGTCTTACCAGTGCGCGGCGGCGCCACAATCAAGCTGCGTTGCCCTTTGCCAATCGGCGCAACAAGATCAATAACCCGCGCGGTTTTATCCTTGATGGTCGGGTCCTCGATCTCCAGCTTCAGCCGCTCATCTGGGTAAAGCGGGGTCAGGTTATCAAAATGAACCTTGTGCTTGGCTTCGGTCGGATCCGAAAAGTTAATAAACGTTGGCTGCACCAGCGCAAAATAGCGCTCGCCCTCGTTTGGCGCTTTCATAATACCGTCCACGGTATCGCCCGTGCGCATGGAAAACTTGCGAATCTGCTCGGGCGATACATAAATATCATCCGGCCCCGCCAGATAATTCGCCTCGGGCGAACGCAGAAAGCCAAACCCGTCTTGCAAAACTTCCAGCACACCATCGCCGGAAATCTCTACCCCGTCTTCGGCCAGCTCTTTAAGCACCGAAAACATCATCTCGCCCTTGCGCATGGTCGAGGCGTTATCAATATCCAGCTGCTCCGCCATTTTCAAAATGTCAGAGGCTTTTTTGGCTTTCAATTCAGCCAAAGAAAGATGCTCGATTGTTGATAAATCGTCCATAATAATATCCTGTTTGGCCATAAGGCCTGATTTTCGTGTAAGGGAAAGCGGAATTGGGCCAGAACAGCCCGCGCTGATTAGCTTGTTAGCGCAGCTGCATGGGCTTTGTCAAATCCTGCTAAAACGGGCGGATAATAACCATGGCGACAATGACCAACATCAGCACCGTCGGCACCTCGTTTGCCAACCGATAGGCCCGTCCCGTGCGGGTGTTTTTATCCACCGCAAATTCCTTGCGCCGCGCGGAAAGCCAGCCATGAAACCCGCTCATCGCCAGCACGCTAAAGGCTTTGATCCATGGCCAGATATCGCCCCAGTCAATCACGCCAGGGGTAAAAACCATCAGCAAACCGAAAAACCACGTGGCAAACATCGCGGGATTAATAATCACCCGCATCAATTTATATTCCATCACCTTGAAGGTCTCGGACATTTCAGAGCCGGGCTCAGCACGCTCCACATGATATACAAACAGCCGAGGCAGATAAAACATCCCCGCCATCCAAGAAATTACCGAAGCAATATGCAGGGCTTTTACCCAGGGATATACGGCTATCAGAAAATCGCCCATCACCTATCCCCTGATAACCCGCAGCATTTTTTCAATATTTTCCGGCTTGCCTTCAGGGGTAATGCCGTGGCCAAGATTAAAGATATATGGCCCATTGCCCAGGATATCGAGCAGGCGCCTGGTTTCGGATTCCAGCATTTCACCGCCGGTAATCATCATCATCGGATCAAGATTCCCCTGCACCGCCACCTTGTTTTGCAGGCTATCCCGTGCCCATTCCGCCGGAACCGAGCTATCCAGCGCCAGCCCGTCAAAAACGCCGGCATCGGCAAAGCTGATATAGCCACCACCGGCACCGCGCGGAAAGCCGATGAATTTCAAAGCCGGATATCTGGCCTTCAGCGCCGTTGCAATCTTCACCGCCGGTTTCAGCGCATATTGCTCAAAGGTCGAGCCGCTCAAGGCGCCAGCCCAGCTATCAAACAGTTTTACCACTTCGGCACCGGCTTCCACCTGCTTGGCCAGATATTCAATCGTCGCATCCGTAACCAGATCAATCAGCGCCTGAAACGCCACCGGATCTTGATACATCATCTTGCGCGCCGGCCCTTGATCCGAGCTGCCACGACCCGCCACCATATAGGTGGCAACAGTCCAAGGCGCACCGGCAAAACCGATCAGCGTGGTTTCAGGGGGCAAAGCTGCCGACAAGCGTTTTACCGTCTCGTAAACCGGATTCAGCGTCTCGTGAATTTCATCGATCGGCTTCAGGCTATTTATCTCTGCCAAATTCGACACCGGCTCCAGCCGTGGACCCTCTCCGGTTTCAAACCAGAGCTTCATGCCCAGCGCTTGCGGTAAAAGCAGGATATCGGCAAAAAGAATCGCTGCATCAAAGCCAAAACGGCGGATTGGCTGCATTGTTACCTCGGTGGCAAATTCCGGATTATAGCACAGGTCCAGAAAACCACCCGCCGTTGCGCGAAGCTCGCGATATTCTGGTAAATATCGCCCGGCTTGACGCATGATCCAAACCGGCGGAGTATCTTGGGTTTCTCCAGCAAGGGCTTTTAGCAGTTTTTTCGTTTCGGTCATGAGCTTTGATCCATCCATACTTAAATATATATTTAAGAGAAGTAGTTTTGGTAGTAGATACATATGAATCATGGGGATTACCATAATAGATATTTCATCCACCACGTTTTCCACGGGCGGCAAATTAACACGGGCATTGAAATCACTCGATAAACCTAGAACCATCCACAGGATGTAAAAACTGCGTGAAAAAAGCTCCACAATGTATAAAACAGGGTGGAAAATCTAAAAACCGTGGTAAAATCACAGGATAAATTTTCCAGTTCGAATAACCCGATTTTTTCCACATCTTTATCCACCGAAACAAATCATGAATCAGACCGTTATATTAGCTTCCCAATCGCAAGCGCGCGCCGATTTGCTGCGCCGTGCCGGGGTGTCGATCACATCCGCCCCCGCCCATATTGACGAGGCCGCGATTAAACAAAAGCTGGTCAAGGAAAATACCCCGCCCGCCGATATCGCCATGGCTTTGGCTACGGCAAAAGCGCAGCGGGTTTGTCGTGGTTTTCCGGATCAAACCATTTTGGCCGGCGATCAGGTTTTGGTGTTTAACGGCGAGATATTTGATAAGCCCACAAGCCTGAACGAGGCAAAACACCAACTATTAGCCTTGCGCGGGCAAAGCCACACCCTGATCTCGGCTGCCGTTATTTTTCAGCAATCGCAGCCGGTTTGGCAGCATGTTTCGCAGGTCGAGCTATCTATGCGGCCTTTTAGCGACGGGTTTTTGCACAGCTATCTGGCGACAACAGGCGATGATCTTTTTACAACAGTAGGCGGATATAAACTGGAAAGCCTCGGTTCCCAGTTGTTTTCTTCGGTAAAAGGGGATTACTTTAGCGTATTAGGCTTGCCGCTTCTGGAAGTTTTGGAATTTTTGCGAGGAATAGGCATTTGTCAGAGTTAGATAATATACCGGCGACCCATAAGGCTCCGCTTTTGGCTGGCGTCGTCGGATTTCCGATTGATCATAGCCGCTCGCCGCTCATGCATAATTATTGGCTGAAGCGATACGGGATCAAAGGCCACTATATCCCGATCTCGCTTTCCGGTGCCGAATTTGTGGCTGGAATCCGCTCTTTGCCCCGGCTTGGCTTTAAGGGGGTGAATATCACCATTCCCCATAAAGTAACCATGCTTGGCCTTGCCGATACCGTTACCGACCGCGCGGCGCTGATCGGCGCGGTAAATACCATTGCCTTTAAGCCAGATGGCACGATTTGGGCTGACAATACAGATGGTTATGGCTTTATCCAGAATATGCGGCAAAATGCGCCGCTGTGGAAGGCAGCCTCTGGCCCGGCTTTGGTGCTTGGCGCTGGTGGTGCGGCCCGCGCGGTGATTTCGGCTTTGTTGGCGGAGGGGGTAACCGAGCTGCGCTTGGCCAATCGCACCCGCCAGCGGGCGCAATTATTGGCGGATCAATTCGGAGCCAAGGTGCAGGTGGTGGATTGGAATCGCGCTTCTGACGCGGTGGATGGCGCAGAAACCATTGTAAATACAACATCTTTGGGTATGCAAGGCCAGCCGGATTTGCCGATTATGCTGGATCTGGCCCCCAAAACCGCCACGGTTTCCGATCTGGTTTATACACCCCTCATCACACCGCTGTTAGAAAGCGCCATGGCGCTGGGCTTGGTGGCGGTTGATGGTTTGGGCATGCTGCTGCATCAAGGCGTGCCGGGGTTTGAGCAATGGTTCGAGCATCGCCCCGAGGTGGATGAAGGCCTGCGCATGGCCGTTTTGGATCGATGACCGTCAAGCTGGGGTTAACCGGCTCGATCGGCATGGGAAAAACCACCACCGCCGAATTTTTCCGCCAAGGCGGCGTGCCGGTCTGGGACGCGGATGGCGAGGTGCATCGGTTATATAATCAGGATCAAAGCGCCATCGCGGATATCGGAAAAATCGCGCCGAAGGCGGTGAAATCCGGCTTTGTGGATCGCGATATTCTGAAGGCCGAAATCCGCAATGATCCGCAGCTCTTGCCCGAATTGGAAGCCGCATTGCGCCCGCATCTTTCTCGCGCCCGCGCTGATTTTCTAGCCGCCCATCAGGGCAGTAAAATGGTGTTGTTCGATATCCCGCTTTTGTTTGAAACCGGGGCTGAAAGCTGGCTTGATTATGTTTTGGTTGTCACCGCCCCCGCCGAGCTTCAGCGCCAGCGGGTGTTGCAGCGCAAAACCATGGATGCCGCGATGTTTGAAACCATTTTATCGCGGCAGATGCCGGACGCGGAAAAGCGAAAGCGCGCGGATTTTGTCTTTGACACCTCAATGGGGATGGCGCAAACCAAGGCCGATGTAGCTGCGCTGATCAAGAGTTTGGAGGCCAAAAATGCGTGAGATTGTGCTGGATACCGAAACCACGGGCCTTGATCCTTCCACCGGTGATCGTATTGTGGAAATTGGCGCGGTGGAGCTGCATAATCATATGCCGACCGGCGAGGTCTATCACCAATATATCAACCCCGAGCGCGATATGCCCGCCGGCGCCTTTGCTGTGCATGGGTTAAGCCAAAAATTCCTGTCCGATAAGCCGGTTTTCAGCCTTGTTGCCAAGGATTTTCTGGAATTTATCGGGGATTCAAGGCTCATCATTCATAATGCAGCCTTTGATATGAAGTTTTTGAATGCCGAGCTGGAATGGTCCAGCCATCCAAAAATCCCGATGAAGCAAGCGCTGGATACCTTGGCGATTGCGCGAAAAAAATATGCCGGTGCGCAAAATTCGCTGGATGCGCTTTGTCGCCGCTTTGGCATTGATAATTCCAACCGCACCCTGCACGGCGCGCTGCTGGATTCCGAGATTCTGGCCGAGGTGTATCTGGAGCTAATCGGCGGCCGTCAGCCCGATTTTGCGCTAAAGGTGGTGCAGGATTCCAGCAAAACCACCCCGAGCGGCGATTTTATAGCGCCCGAACGGCCTTCGCCTCTTGGCGCGATCCGCACCGAAGCGGAAACCGCCGCCCATAAAGCCTTTGTTCAAGAGCTGAGCGGCGATTCCCTTTGGGATTTGGATTAGTTTTTCGGCGCAGCCGCAGCTTCGGCCTGTGCGCGGCGCTGCAATTCTTGCTGATAAAGCGCTAGAAAATCAATATTATCCAGATTCAGCGGCGGGAAACCACCATCATGGGTAATGTCGCTCACGATGCGGCGCAGATACGGGAATATTTGCCGTGGGCATTCGATCAGCAAAAACGGGTGTATTTGTGACTCGGGCACATTTTCAACGTTAAACAAGCCGGCATATTCGATTTCCAGAATAAACACTTTTTCGTCATTGGCGGTGGCGTTTACCTGTAGCTTAATAACCACTTCATAATGGCTATCCTGCTTTTTTTGCGCGTCCAGGCCTACCTGCACATTAAAGGCAGGCTGGGTTGTGGGCGTAACGCCCTTTTGGGCCGCTACATTTTCAAAAGACATATCGCGCACATATTGCGATAGCACTTTTAGTTTTGGTTGTAGGGGAACCTGTCCGGCAGTCGGGGCTGCGGCGGGTGTGGCTTCTTCTGCCATGGGAAAATCCTCGCTAAAATAAAATCAGTATTCGCATATCATCTCTGATCGCGGGCCACAATATCAAGGGCGCTTTGTCCAGCCAGAATCTCCTTTGGAACCGTCATTTGGGGGTTCATCATCCACAATTTCGTATTCCCCGTCGATAATATCGGGCGCTTGCTGGGAATTTGCCGCGGCCGCATAAAATTTCATCTGCGCTCGCGCCGCTATAAATCGAATAAGTAAAACCCGTATGGGCGGCACCATCAGCAAAAACCCGATACTATCGGTAAAAAACCCCGGCGTGAGCAAGAGCAGGCCCGCCACCAAAATCAGTGCGCCATTGGCCAAAGGCTCGGCGGGGTTTTGCCCCGTTTCCGCGCTGCGCCGCAATTCTTCCAAGGTCGAAAGCCCCTGCGCGCGCAGCAAGGCCGAGCCGATTAGCGCGGTTAGCACCACAATGCCGAGCGTCGTCCACAGGCCCAAAAATCCGCCAAGCTGAATAAATAGCCCGATTTCCACAATCGGAACCACTACCAACACCAAAAACAACCACATTTTGCTTTCCTCGCAATTTTGCCGCTTTCTGACCATAGACTTAAAGCCGCTCAATCCCTACATAGGGATGAATAGGGCCGAGTGCCAAGGCTCGGGACGAAATTGATTAAAAAAGGCTGAAAAAATGGGTTCTATGGTTCAACTTCTAATACTGGCCGGGGTTGCTGTGTTTTTGGTCATGCGTTTGATGGCGGTGCTTGGCACGCGCGAAGGGTTTGAGCCGGAGCCAGACGCACAGCCGCAGCGCCGCAACGATCATCTGAAGGTTATTGAAGGCTCCGAAGATCCGGATATCGCCGATTTTGCCGAGGTAGACAGCCCGACGGGCCGCGCTTTGGCTGAAATGAAGCGGGCGGATCGCTCGTTTTCGGTGGGTGAATTTGTGGCTGGTTCGCGCCAAGCCTATGAAATGATCCTGATGGCCTTTGAGGAAGGCGACCTGAAACTCCTTGAAAGCCTGCTGGCCCCTGATATTTACGAGAGCTTTTCCAAGGTGATCATTGATCGCGAGGAAAAAGGCTATGAGGTCGAGGCGGCTTTTATCGGTGTGCGAGAAGTTACGCTTAAATCGGCCCGTTTTGATGCCAGTGAAAAAGAGGGCGAAATCACCATGCGCTTTGTTGGAGAGCTGACATCGGTTGTTAAAGACAAGGCCGGAAATGTGGTGGAAGGCAGCGCCAGCGATATCAAGCGCCAGACCAATATCTGGACATTCGCGCGGTTGATGGGCACGGATAACCCCAATTGGCTGCTCGTCGCCACCGATGAATAATGCGCGGCTTTTGTAAGGCTCTGTGCGCAGCGGCCTTCCTTTTTCCCGGTATCGGCTCCGCCGTCAGTTTTACCGAAGTTGAATTTTCGAGCCTGATCGGCTGGGCAGAAGACGAACCCGCCCTCGCGCTCGAAGCCTTCCAGCGAAGCTGCGCAGATATCCGCAGCACCCGCAATATCCCCCGCCGCGATTGGGACGGGGTATGCGCCCTTGCCCGCTCCGGCCCGGGTCCGGCAAAGGCGTTTTTCGAGCAAAATTTCACACCGGTTATGATCAGCACCGGCTCCCGCGCGCTCTATACCGGATATTTTGAGCCCGCTTTATCCGGCTCCCGCACCCGCACCGATATTTTCCGCTTTCCGCTCTATACCCTCCCGCCCGAAATCGTGGAGGGGCAGCGCTGGAAATCGCGCGCTGAAATAGAAGGCGGGCTTTTGGAGGGGCGGGGTCTGGAGCTGGTATGGCTGGATAATCCGGTAGATGTATTTTTTGTGCATGTGCAAGGCTCGGCCCGCATTTTGCTGCAAAACGGCACTACAATGCGGGTTGGATTCGCGGGCCGAAACGGCTATAATTTTCGCTCGGTCGGGCGGCAGCTGGTGCGGCGCGGGGTTTTGCGCGCCAGCCAAACCAGCATGGCCGGCATTCGGAATTGGGCGGAGGATAATCCCGAAGCCGCAACGCTTGCGCTGCAATATAACCCCTCGTTCATATTTTTCCGCGAGCTGGAAATACCCGATGATCTAGGCCCGATTGGCGCGCTGGGCGCACCGCTTACCCCCCTGCGCTCGATCGCGGTGGACCCGAAATACATCCCGCTGGGCGCGCCGGTATGGCTGCGGATGGAGGCGGGGAATTTGAGCCTGAACCGCTTGATGATCGCGCAAGATACCGGCAGCGCCATCAACGGGGCGCAGCGGGCCGATATCTATTATGGCACCGGTCTTGAAGCCGGATTGGAGGCGGGGAAAATCAAGTATTCCGGCGCGATGATAACCTTGGTGCCAAAGGCCACCGCCGCACGGCTGCGAGGGCATTAAGCATGGCCCGTCGTCGCAAAAACCTGTCGGAAGAGGATCAAAAGCTGTGGGATCTGGTGAAGCAATCCGCTGAGCCTTTGCACGCGGTTAGCTATGCCGAGCCGCCAATAACCAAGGTGGTTATCCCCGAGGTTCACCGCCCGCGCGCTATTAAACCTTTCAAAATGGGTGGGCAAAAGAAGGAAGCCCGCCTGCGGATGGATCTGGCGAGCGACCCGATGCAGCCGCTTTCCCGTATGCCGCAAGCCTTGGATAAGCGCACCCATGATCGTTTGCGAAAAGGGAAAAAATCACCCGAAGCGCGGATTGATTTGCACGGGATGACAGCGGCGCAGGCCCATAGCGTGTTGCGCGGGTTTATCCATTCCAGCCATGCGCGCGGGCTGCGGCTGGTGCTGGTCATTACCGGCAAGGGTAATACCACGCGCGAGGAAATCGGCATTATGCCGACCCGAAGCGGGGTGCTGCGCCATGCGCTGCCGCAATGGCTGGATGCGCCGGATATGCATCCTATGATCCTGCAAATCAGCTCGGCCCATCTGCGCCATGGCGGCGGCGGGGCCTATTATGTCTATCTCAAAAAGAAAGGCCGCAGCTAAGCCACGGCCTTTGATATCTATTTTCACCCAATCAGAACGGCAGTGGCACACCATTTGCGGTTACGCCCTGGGGCGAGAACTCGATGTCGGACACAAATTCGTCAGCCGCATTGCCGGGGCGGGCAAAGGCCATCATCATGCCCATCGCGATGCCGGCCTGATCTTGCGGGATAAGCCCGATCGATACCAGCCCGTTTACCAAGACCTGAATACCGGCGGCGGTAATGGTGACCTTGCCTGTCGGGAAGGGGAAGCCCATGGAATTATCGATGGTGGCTGCGCCTTCGGCGGTAACTTGAGCGCCACCTGCGGTGAATAGCACCTCGTTAATGGTAATATCCTGCACGGCACCAATATCGGCGGGATTGCCGCTTTTGAAGGCGGCTTCAGGGTTGCTCCAGTCAATATTGGGCTGCACATTGGCCGAAATATCAACAACGGCATTGATCGGATCCCGCGCAATAGCCTGACCGGGATCAAACATGGAATAGATCGATTCAGATACCGTTAAACCGCGAAAAGCCGCAACCACATTGGCTTCTTCAAAGCTGCCATGGTCTACGGTCGGGGTGCTAAGCTCGATTTTGATGCTGTCAAACCCAACGTCAAACGGTGGAAGCGGCATACCGCCAGCATTGAATTCGCTAAAGGAATATTGGGTAGAGCCAAGGGATTCGATAAAGTTCAGATAGCCGCCTTCGGCTCTGATTTTGACCTCGCCACCAGCCGAGGCCCCGTTATAGGCAATGCGCGCCTCGGGGCTGATCAATTTTGAAACGGCGGAGGAGGCCCCAAATCCGATTTCAACAAAAGCTGTGGTCGCGCCGCTCAAATAATCGAGAATGTTGCGCTCGTTATCATCGGCGATCAGCTGAAAGGCAATATTCGTGTTGGCCATGGTGCCATCACTGGCCATCTGGCCATCTGGCGAAACCACATCATAATTCATATCCAGCATCGCCAGCCCAAAAACGCCGCTCAGCATTTTGCTGGCCGGCGAGAAGGCAACGGTCTGGCTTAGATCGGTAAAGGTAATATCCAGCGCCTTGAAAACGGTGTCATTCGGATTTCCGGCGGTGAAGCCAAGACTATTGGCCGAAACTAGGAAATTCAGCGTTTCGGCGCCTTGGCCGCTGGTGATACCGTCCAGCGTCAGGGTTAGGCCGCTATTGGCGATGTTGATGATATGCTCGCCGGTATCGGGATCATTCACGGTGATCGAGGCGGAGGGCGAAAGGGTAAAGGTCACCTGCCCGGGGGTGGTGGCGGAGGGCACACCCTTGATCCAGTCAGCGGCGACGGTCATTTTCCCGTCGGGCGAAGACATCCAGAACCCGACATATTCAACCGAGCCATCGGCCCCGACATTGCGCGCGTCAAATGAAACGGTGGCGCCCTGGCTGCTGAGCATGCCCATGATGCCTTCGGAAAACCCTGCAAAATCGTCTTGAGCCATAACGGGGGCGGCAAAGCCGATAGCAAGCGCGGTGGTGGCCATTAAAATGTGCTTTTTCATAACTTTCATTCCTATAGTTGAAGAATCGATTCCAGCTTACGCTTGGTTTTTTAACCAAGCAATCTTTAATGTAAAAACAACGGTATATTACAATACATAGCGCGAAATATCGCTGCTCCGGCTAAGCTCACCCAGATGTTTTTCCACAAATTCCGCGCTCACAATCACGTGATCCCCGCTGCGATCCGGCGCTTCAAAGCTCAGCTCCTCAAATACCCGTTCCAGCACGGTATATAGCCTACGCGCGCCGATATTTTCGACCGACTGGTTTACATCAGCCGCAATTTTCGCCAGCGCCGCGATGCCCTCGGGGGTGAATTCGACCTTCACCGCCTCGGTCGCCATCAAGGCAGTATATTGCAGGGTCAGGGCGTTATCGGTTTCGGTCAGGATTCGCACAAAATCCTGCTCGGTCAGGGCGCGCAGCTCAACGCGGATCGGCAGGCGGCCTTGCAATTCTGGCAAAAGATCGCTCGGCTTGGCGATATGAAACGCCCCCGAGGCGATAAACAGGATATGGTCGGTTTTTACCGGCCCGTGCTTGGTGGAAACGGTGGTGCCCTCGATCAGCGGCAGCAAATCCCGCTGCACCCCTTCTCGGGAAACATCACCCCCCCGGGCATCAGAGCGGGCGCAAACCTTGTCTATTTCATCAAGGAAAACAATGCCATGCTGCTCTACCGCCTCAATCGCGCGCTTGTTAACCACTTCCTCATCCAGCAGCTTATCGGCTTCCTCGGCGATTAACAGCTTATAGCTATCCGCCACCTTCACCTTGCGCCGCTTGGTGCGCCCGCCAAAAGCCCCGCCGAGCATTTCTCCTATGTTGAGCATCCCCATGCCCGCGCCGGGCTGTCCGGGGACATCCATCATCTGCATCGGATTGGAATTATCGGCCATTTCCAGCTCGATTTCCTTTTCGTCCAATATCCCGTCGCGCAGCTTTTTGCGAAACATATCGCGGGTTTGCTCGCGGGCATCAGAGCCGGCCAGCGCATCGATCACCCGCTCCTCGGCCGCCGCATGCGCTTTGGCTTCCACATCTTCGCGCATGCGCTCGCGGGTCATCAGGATCGAGCTATCGATCAAATCCCGCACGATTTGCTCCACATCGCGGCCCACATAGCCCACTTCGGTAAATTTTGTCGCTTCGACTTTGAGGAAAGGCGCGTTGGCCAGCTTGGCAAGGCGGCGGGAAATTTCGGTTTTGCCAACACCGGTTGGCCCGATCATCAGGATGTTTTTCGGATATACCTCGTCGCGCAAATCGTCAGATAGCCTTTGCCGCCGCCAGCGATTGCGCAGGGCCACGGCCACGGCGCGCTTGGCGTCATTCTGGCCGAT
>WFUK01000404.1 GCA_015485015.1 Paracoccaceae bacterium
GGGTGGCATATGCCTAAATCTACTGCTGGCGCGCTGGCTGGAGGCGGATCAAAACGCTGAAATCGCCTATGTGATGCTTTCATTTGGTGGTGTGGTCTGGCTGATGCTGGCGGCAAACCAGCTATATCGGCTTAAAGCTGGCGGGCGGCTTTGGCGCTTGCGGGCGGTGCTGGCGGGGCTTTACGGATTATTTGCCGGGGTGGCGCTGGCGGGGGCGGTCGCGGCCAATCCGGCGGTGCTTTATGAAATGCGTGCCACGGGTTGGCCTGTATTTGGCAGCCTCGGGGCGGCGTATCTTTTGCCGGCGCTTTTGCTTGGGTTCATGGGCTGGAAGCTTGGGCATTTGCCTCGTTGGATGCGGGGGGGCTTTTGGGCGCTTTCGGCCGGATTTGCGGCGCTGTTTGTCGGGTTGGAAATCCGGCATTTCTGGCAGGGCGATATGATGGCGAGCTATGGCAGCTCCAAGCCCGAGCTTTATAGCTATACCGTGGCGATGATCCTTGCCGCAATGGCGCTGCTGGCGCTGGCCTTTATCCGGCAATCCGCAGGGCTGCGCAAGCTGGCGCTGGTGATGGTGGTGCTGGTCGTGGCCAAGGTTTATTTTGTCGATATGTCTGAGCTGGACGGGCTGCTGCGCGTGGTTTCCTTCCTCGTGCTTGGGCTGGTGGCGGCGCTTATGGCGTGGGTGAACCGGCTATTAAAGGCCAATGAGGCAACAGCTATTGTCGCGGCCAAACCAGAGCCGGAGACATAACATTCCCCGTGCCAACCCCGGAAAGGCAATGCAAAACGGGCATTGTGGTTACAAGGATGGCCGCAGCCACTGGGAACAGAATTGGTGCGCCCGATTGGGAGTTTTGGTGTCGGGATCGCCTTTTTGGTGCTGTTTTTCGGTGTGTTTAATCCTTAAAATCGCCGGACATGTTTTTTTCGTGTTCGGAAATGGCGTCATTAATATCTTCAAAATAGGTTAATTTACCATTTTCCAGCACCGCGCCGCTTTCGCATATGCGAAGGACAAGGTTTCGAGAATGCGACACAACCAAAGCGCCGCTATCTTTTAATCTATCGGAAAAAACATCATTGCATTTGGCCTTGAATTTCACGTCGCCAACGGCGGTAACTTCATCGACCAGATAGGTATCAAACCGGATACCCATCGACACGCCAAATGACAAACGCGACGTCATTCCCGATGAATAGGTTTTTATAGGTAGGCGGAAATGCTTGCCAAGCTCGGCGAATTCTTCAACAAACCCTAGTAAATTATCTGTATCAATCCCGTAAATCCGTGCGATGAAGCGGATGTTTTGCGCGGCGCTCAATTCACGATGGAAGCCGCCACCGAATCCGACCGGCCAAGACACAGAACCATGGCGGATGACCTTGCCGGAATCCTGCCTGAGCGAGCCGGAAATCATCCGGAGCAACGATGATTTACCTGCGCCGTTTCGGCCCAAAATAGCGATACTTTTGCCTTTTGGAAACGTAGCCGAAATATGATCGGCTACAATTTTATGTGTGCCTTTCAAGCGATATGTTTTGCATAGGTTTATAAGCTCGATCATTGCGTAATGGGTTTCTTATCGCCTGTCTCTAACACTATAAAATACGAGAACCAAAATGGACCAGGTCAAAAATAAAAACAGGGTCGTGAGGCCGAAAATGGCTATCCGGTTCGGGTATTCGGGGCGTTGCGCTGTTGTTGGCTCAACATATGCGGCCAGATATGTGCTTTTCCGGCGCGCTTCGGCGACGGCATTATCAAACGAAGAAAGGGCGCTGATATAGGATTGCTCGGCAAATTCCAGATCTACGCGCAATGATTCAAATGAGCTGATCAGGGAAGAAAACTCGGTGCCATATCTGTCTGAAGCCACAAGATTGCGGCGCTCCTCATCTATTCTGGCGGCAATGACATCGATCTTTCTTTGCGCCTGCTGCACGCGCGGGTCGCTGCTTTGGGTCACGCCCGAAAGGATATCAAGCTCTATGAAAGCGTCGGCCATTCTTTGCTGAAGCGAGTTGAGCAAACCCATTTGGCCTTGGAAATTGGCGTTCGGATCAACCATCTGGTTGGTGCTGCGAAACTCTGTTAGTGCCGTTCTGGCTCTTTTCAGGCGATTGATGGCCTGATCCAGCTCTTCGCGCGCATAGTTGGTTGCATCGTCCCGGGCTGTGCTGTTCAGCAGGTTGATCATTATCGAGCTTTGCCGGATAATTTCTTGTGCAATAACATGCGCATCTGCGGCGCTGAATGCCCTCACCTGCAATTCGATCAACCCGGTTTTATTGTCATAATAGACATTCACCATGCGGTCCCAATACTTGGTTAAATCCTCAATCGTGCCTTCCGGATTATATGCAAAAACCGGATCGGCTTCGGGCTTTGAATACTTGGCAGATAGATCCAGCTCGGCATCGAGCAGCGCCACCAGCTGTTGGCTTTTTATATACTGGTATAAAATATCGGTATTTGTGGATCCGTTGCCGCCGAGGTTGGATATTCCACCTATTAAATCAATGGCGGTGGAGGCGTTCTCGGCTTGACGAACCGTAAATCCGAGAGTTGAAGCATATTGATCCGCCGCACGATATTCCAGATACCATAATACAGCCAATGCGGGGAGGGCCACTGAAAGGATAAAGCTCAGAAACACCATCAAATGCCGCAACTTTATACGCGCTTTGGCGGCGGGCAGGCTTGCCGGTTTTGCGGGGGGGGGATTTGCAGAATTGTCAGGGTTCGAATTTTCTTGCAACACGAGGTCCCGTCCTATCTATTCATCCAACAATTGTATCTTTTATGCCATTGTGGCATAAGTAAATAC
>WFUK01000405.1 GCA_015485015.1 Paracoccaceae bacterium
CCTATCTGAGCTTCACCGAAATGGACTGGCCGCTGTTGGGTGTTGTTACCATCGCCGCCATCATCGGCGGCTATCTCGGCAACCGGATCATGCATTATAAGCTATCGCCGGCGCAGGTCAAAAAACTGATCGGTGTCGTGCTTTATATACTGGCAGCCAAAATCGCTTTTGGGCTGCTGGGATGAAATAGCGCCGGCCACAGAGCAATAGCAGATGAATGCTAATGCAGGTTGCCGCCCAAACGGTATTTTCCGTTGTCATATTCGCCAAACATCTCGCCTACTTCGGGATGGCCGATCGGCTCGTCGCTATCATCGCGCAGCAGGTTTTGCTCCGAAACATAAGCGACATAATACGAGGAGTCATTCTCGGCAAACAGGTGATAAAACGGCTGGTCGCGCTCGGGGCGGATATCCTCGGGGATGTTTTCGATCCATTCCTCGGAATTGTTGAACTTGGCGTCCACATCAAAGACCACGCCGCGAAACGGGTGAACACGGTGCTTTACCACCTGCCCTAAAGAAAATTTTGCAATTTGCTGCTTCATCGCTTGTATCCAACTCTTGGCTCACGGCATATATATAGGAAAGCTGGGCCGGATGTCCAGAAACCCGCTTAAGGATTAATATGCTGCTGGCGCTGGAAGTTTTGCAAATTATCGCGCCGGTGATCCTGCTGGCGGGGGTTGGCTTTGCCTGGGCGTGGCTCGGATTCGAATATAAGGTGCAGTTTGTTACGCGGCTGACGATGAATCTTTCGGTGCCGGCGCTGATTTTCACCGCCCTGATTAAAACCGAGATCGACCCCGAAGCCCTGCGCATAACGGCCTTTGCGGCCACGCTGGCCTATATCGGGGTGGCGGTGGCGCTGGCGGTATTTTTGCGAATTGCGGGCTATAATATACGCACATTCCTCGCGCCGCTGGTATTTGGCAATACCGGCAATCTGGGCCTGCCGCTGGCGTTTTTTGCCTTTGGGCAGGCGGGGTTTGATTATGCGGTGGTGGTTTTTGCGGTGATGGCGTTTTTGTCGTTCACGATCGGGGTGTGGCTGGTATCGGGCAAGGCTTCACCGGTGAATGCGATCAAGCAGCCGATTGTATGGGCCACGGTGCTTGGCTCGTTGTTTCTCGCCAATGGTTGGGGGCTGCCGACATGGGGGCTGAACACGCTGGAACTGCTCGGGCAGATCGCGATTCCGCTGATGCTGATCACGCTTGGGGTGGCAATCACGCGGCTAAAGCCGGCCTCTTTGGGGCGGGCTTTCGGGCTGTCATTTCTGAAGCTGCTGATTTGCGTGGTGGTGCCGGCGGGGATCGGGCTATGGCTGGGCTTGCCGCCTGTCGCCTTTGCGGCGCTGGTGGTGCAGGTGGCGACACCGGTGGCGGTGACCTCCTATATGCTGGCGGAAAAATACGAGGCGGACCCGGACGAGGTGGCGGGATTGGTGGTGGTTTCGACCCTGCTTTCCGTAGTCGCAATTCCGCTCATTCTGGCCTTCGTTTTATAAGGTGCTTGATTTTGCTTGAAAATAGCGCTTAGATAGACCCAAATAACAAAAAAACAACGTCATTAAACAGCAGTCATTATAGAGTCAGGCACATGCGTAAATCCGCCATATTTCTGGTGCTTATCCTCGCCTCTTGTGTGCGAGAAAGCCAGCCGCCCGTGCAGCAGGAAGATGCCTGCTCGATCCTTGACCAGCGCAATGGCTGGCTGCGCGATATGCAAAAAGCCGAGGCCGTTTGGGGCGCGCCGATCTCTGTGCAGATGGCGATTATCTGGAAAGAAAGCAATTTCCGCTCGCGGGCAAAAACCCGCCGCACCTATTTTCTCGGCTCCATTCCTACCGGATTTATCTCGACCGCTTTTGGCTTTTCCCAAGCGCTGGATGGCACATGGGCAGATTATCAGGAGGATACCGGCGCGCGGCGGGCCAGGCGCACCGATTATGGCGATTCCACAGATTTTATCGGCTGGTATATGGCGAAATCAAAGCGGGTAAACGGCATTGCGATGAATGATGCCTATAACCAGTATCTGGCCTATCATCAGGGGCAGGCGGGCTATGCGAGCGGGGCCTATCGCAACAAAAGCTGGCTGGTAAATGTGGCGCGTCAGGTGCAAAACCGCGCCAATCTATATGAAAGCCAACTGGCGGATTGCACCTGAAATAAGCGAGCTACCCTCGGCAACTGCTGTTTTGCTGCGCAAAAAATCAGAAGCCATTGGGCGGTGGCCTCGGCTTCGCCTCGGTGGGATGGCCATTGGGGCTTCGCCTCGGCGGGATGGCTATTTGGCGTGGTTATGGCTTTGGGCGCAGGGCCGTTAGCGCAAATATCCCTGCGGCCACCACGATGATTGAAGGCCCGGCAGGGGTGTCGGCTTCCCAGCTCATCCACAGCCCGCCCAGCACTGAAAGGCTACCGATCAGCGCCGTAAAAAACACCATACGCTCGGGGGAGCGGGATAGCGGCGCGGCGGCGGCGGCGGGCAGGATCAGCAGCGCCGTGATCAGCAAAATGCCGACCAGCTTCATGCTTAGCGCCACAAAAAGCGCCAAGGATAGCGTGAAGATCAGCTTGTCGCGCTGTAAGGAGCCGCCCTCGGCCGCCATCAGCTCGGGCGAAAGCGTAGCGTTTAGCAAGCCCCGCCACGACAGCGCGAGGACGAGCAGGATCACAGCGCCGCCCAGCGCAATGCCCCAGATTTCCATATTGGTGACGGTCAGGATATCGCCGAGCAGGGTCTCGATCAGGTTCAGCCGCACATTGGGCAGCAGCGCCGCCGCCACCAGCCCGATGGCGAGGGCGGAATGGGCAAAAACCCCCAGCACGGTATCGGTTGAAAACGCCCCTTCGCGGGTGAAAAAGGTAACCGCCAGCGCCATGCCCGCCGCGATCACCATCACCCCGATCAAGGGCGGCATGGAAAGGCTAAGCGCCAGCGCCACGCCGAGCAGGGCGGCATGGCCGGTGGCGTCGCCAAAATATGCCATCCGCCGCCACACCACGAGGCAGCCCAGCGGCGCGGCAACCCATGCGATAATCACGCCCGCCAAGGCGGCTTTGAGCAAAAACAGATCAATCATGGTCACAATGCTCGCCGTGCTGGTGCTGATAGGGGGCAAGGCCCGCGCGCTGGCCAAATAGCGTTTGGTAGCTTGGATCCTGAGCCACCTTTTGCGGCGAGCCAGAGCAGCAGATATGGCGGTTGAGGCAGATCACGCGGTCTGACTGCGCCATCACCATATGCAAATCATGGCTGACCATAAAAATCGCAACGCCGGATTTCGCCCTGATTTCGGCGAGCAGGGCATAAAACCGCGCCTCGCCGAGCTGGTCCAGCCCTTGGGTCGGCTCATCAAGAATCAGCAAATCCGGTGCGCGCATCAGGGCGCGGGCCAGCAAAACGCGTTGGGTCTCGCCGCCGGAAAGCGCTGTCATTTGGGTGTCTTGCAAGGCGGCAGCATCGCAGCGGGCCAGCATTTCGCGGCGCTTCTTGCGATTGCGCTCACCGGAAAGCGCGACGAAACGATCCACCGGCATCGGGATCAGCTGCTCTAACGGCAGCTTCTGCGGGGTGTATCCAAGGCGTAGGCCCTTGCGGCGGATCAGGCTGCCGCTATGGGGCATCATGCCGATCAAGGCGCGGATTAGCGTGGTTTTGCCCGCGCCATTCGGGCCGATCAAAGTCAGCGCTTCGCCCGGTAAAATCTCGAAATCCAGCGCATCGAGCAACACCCGCTTGCCGCGTTTCACCGTTAGGCCTTCAGCGGTAATCAATGGGGTTTCGGGCATGGCGGTTCTTTCATGGAAAGCCCCAAAATACAGCAAGCCCCGCGCCGCCGCAAGCACCCCTTTCCTGAAAGGAAAGATCGCCAGCAGAGGGTTCGAAGCCCTCTGTTGGCGACGCTACCGGCTTTGCGCGTGGTATTCAGGATTGGGCCGCATATCAATGGCAGAAGCCATCTTATTTGTCATATTGTAGAATCCCGCCACAGCGGCAATGTCCCATATATCGACTTCCGAAAGCCCGACATTGCGCAGGGCTTGCCGGTCTGTTTCTTCCATTTCGCGACTATTCACTGTCATCTTCACCGCAAAATCCAGCATCGCGCGCGCTCGCGGCGTTAGCTCGGCCACGCGGTAATTCATCACCAGCGCCTCGCCCAGTTCCGGCTTGCCTGAAAGCTCCCGCACCGCCGCACCATGCGCTACGAGACAATAAAAGCAGCGGTTCTCGGCCGAAACCACCACGGCGATCATCTCGCGCTCAAGCTTGCTCAGCCCGCTTTCCCCCAGCATCAGGTCATTATACATGGCTGAAAATGCGTTCAGCTTGTCGATATTATGGGCATAGGCCCGAAGCACATTCGGCACGAGGCCGAGCTTTTCCTCACATAGCGCAAAAAACTTCGCCGTGCCTTCGGGCAGCGGTTCAACTTGGGGCAGGTCAAGGGCGGTGGGGTTCATGGTCTAGGGTCAGGACTCATTGATTGATCCAGAAGATAACGATAGCGGCTATTTGTATTGCTGATAGGAAAGCATGTGCGCAACGATCGAAGCGCATGGCGATGCGCCGCCAGTCCTTGAGTTTGGCAAACATGTTCTCCACCTTGTGACGCAG
>WFUK01000406.1 GCA_015485015.1 Paracoccaceae bacterium
CCTTCAGATCATGCACATCATCGGCCTCGCCCGTCGAGGAAAACCCCGCCGGATTGCGAAAGGTGGAGCCGCAGGAGCGTTCCTTGACCGGCTGGCTGGCGGCGCGGTTTTGCAAGGCCGCTTCCATTTTTGCCTCGATCTCGGCGGAGGTGCCGAGGGGGCCGCGCAGGATGGCTTGCACGATCGTGGTATCGTCGGGCATGGCCGAGTGGCGGTAGGAAAAACCCATGTCATCAGGCTTTAGCGTCACGATCTTACCCTGCCGCGTCACCGCTGTCGCCCGCACAAAAACATCCGCGATATAAGCGCCATAGCAGCCCGCATTCATCTTGATCGCGCCGCCAATACTGCCCGGAATCGTGCGCAAAAACGCCAGATCAATCCCCGCCTCGGCCGCCTTTTTCGCCACCTGCGCATCCAGCGCGGAGGCGCCGACACGGACCTCGCCACCTTTCAGCACCTCAAAGCCGTTAAACCTTGGGCCAAGGCGCACAACCACGCCCCGCACGCCGCCATCGCGGATAATCAGGTTCGAGCAAACCCCGATAGGGAGCAGCGGAATTTCAGCCGGAAGCGCCTTCAAAAACGCCGCCAGATCGGCCATATGCAGCGGGGTAAACAGCACCTCGGCCGGGCCACCAACGCGGAGCCAGCTCAGCCGATCCAGCGCGCTATTCTCGCTCAAACGCCCCTCGACCTTTGGCATTTTATCAATCAGGCTCATGCAGTCCCAGCACTTTCTTAATGTAATAAATCAACGGCAATCGATATAGCGACAGCGCCACCAAAACAATCGCAAACACCGCCCAGCCGCCAAAAGCCAGCGATATTTGCCATAGCACAAACGGGAAGCAAAGCAGCAGCACAAAGCCCAGCGAAAAGTGCAGCTTGCCCCACGGGATCAGCGCCACAAGATTAACCGCAAGCGCCCAAAGCGAGGCCAGTAAAATGGCCTTCATCGCGCTCTCCGTTTTTCCATGGCTTCCCGATACATATGCCGCAGCATAAGCCGGAGCTGGAAAATCGCAACCGCCAGCGCCGCCAATTGCCACCAGATACCGTTTTGCAAACCCACATAATATAGCACAACCGGCAGCGCCAATACCAACACCCGCGCGAGGTTCCAATGCAATCGGTAAGGCCGCGCCCATGGAATAACCGCAATCAGATTCGCCGAAATCGCCCAGATACATGCGGCGATAAAGCTGCTCATGCCAGCGCGGCAGGTAGTGCATTGGCCCAGCTGCTAATAGTGCCCGCGCCGAGGCAGATCACCATGTCGCCCGGCTTGGCCTCGGCTTTTACCAGCGCCGCCAGCCCGTCTTCGCCCTCGATCACCATGGCGTTTTTATGGCCATGCGTGACCAGCCCTGCGGCCAGCGTCACATGATCCACCCCTTCAATCGGCGCTTCTCCAGCGGCAAATACCGGCGCGATCACGGCGGTATCGGCATCGTTAAAGCAGGCGCAAAATTCCTCAAACAGGTCCGCCAAGCGACTGAAGCGATGCGGCTGATGCACAGCAATCACGCGGCCCTCGGTGCTTTGCCGTGCCGCTTTCAGCACGGCGGCGATTTCCACCGGATGGTGGGCGTAATCATCAATTATGGTCACGCCACCCACCTCCGCCACGCGGGTAAAGCGGCGGTTCACCCCGCCAAAGCCTTTCAGCGCCGCCTTGATTTCCTCGGCGGTGACGCCAAGATGCAGCGCGGTGGCAATGGCCGCCGTGGCATTCAGCACGTTATGATCCCCGGGCATGGGCAGCTCCAACCCTTTGATCTGGCCCACTTTCATCGCCACATCAAAGTAGGCTTTGCCGCCTTTATAGCGCAGGTTTTTCACCCGCACATCGGCTTGCGGATTCATGCCGTAGGTCAGCACGCGGCGATCCGTAATCCGGCCCACAAGGGATTGCACCTCGGGATGATCGATGCAGCACACCGCCACGCCATAAAACGGAATGTTGCTCACAAAGGTATAGAACGCCTCGCGGAGAGCATCAAAACTGCCGTAATGGTCCATATGCTCGGGGTCGATATTGGTGATGATGGCGATGGTGGCGGGCAGACGGTTAAACGTGCCGTCGCTCTCGTCGGCCTCGACCACCATCCAGTCGCCCGCGCCCATTCGCGCATTCGAACCGTAAGCATGGATAATGCCGCCATTGATCACGGTCGGGTCCATGCCGCCGCCATCAAGCAGTGCGGCTACCATCGAGGTAGTGGTGGTTTTGCCATGGGTGCCAGCCACAGCCACATTGCTTTTGAGGCGCATCAGCTCGGCCAGCATTTCAGCGCGGCGCACCACGGGCAGGCCTCGCGCCCTCGCGGCGTCCAGCTCGGCATTGCCTTTTTTAATCGCGGTTGAAACCACAATCACCTCGGCCCCCTCAAGGTTTTCCGCCTTTTGGCCAATAAAAACCTCGCCCCCCTTTTCGGCCAACCGCTTGGTGATCGGGCTGGCTTTCAGATCCGAGCCTTGCACGCGGTAGCCGTGATTCATCAGCACTTCGGCAATGCCGCTCATGCCAATGCCGCCAATACCGACAAAATGGATTGCGCCGATATCTTGTGGCAGTCGGGTTTGGCTGTTCATTCGGCTTTCCTTAGGTTTTCCACGAGGGCCGCTAAGCGCTCTGTTGCATCGGGGCGGCCCAGCTCCAGCGCGGCTTCCGCCATGCTTTGGGCATAATCAGGGTCGGATAACACGCCGCCGATATGCTTGGCCAGCACCTCCGGCGTCAGGTCTTTCTCCTGCACGACAATCGCGCCTTTGGCGGCTTTTAGCCCGGCGGCATTGGCGGTTTGGTGATCCTTGGTGGCAATGGCCAGCGGAATCAGGATGGAGGGCCGGCCAATGACACAAATATCGGCAACCGAGGAAGCCCCCGCCCGCGCGATCACCAGTTGCGCATTGGCAATCCGGTCCGCAATCGCCTCGAAAAACGGTTTCACCTCGGCGCGCACGCCCAGCGCAGCGTAGGCATTTACCGCCATATCATGATCCGCATCGCGGGCTTGGTGGCCGACAATCAGGCGCTGGAGCAACGGTTCCGGCAGCAAGCCAAGCGCCTTTGGCACCACCTCCGAAAGCACGCTGGCCCCCTGGGAGCCGCCAAATACCAGCAGATTCATCGGGTAATCGCCGGGCGTAATATAGGGCGATCCCGCCCGCGCCCGCACATGCTCGCGCACCGGATTGCCGGTATGCTCGCCCACAGCCCCTTTGGGCAATTCCGTGGGCCATACCGAGCAAGCGACCATATCCACCCGCGCGGCAAACACCTTGTTCACCCGCCCCAGCACACCGTTTTGCTCATGCACCATGCGCGGCAGGCGCAGCAGCCACGCTGCAATCATTGCGGGCAAAGCCGGATAGCCACCAAAGCCGATCACCACATCGGGGCGGTCCGTGCGAAAGCTGCGCCATGCCTTGAAGCTGCCCATCGCAATGCGCGGCAGCACCATGAGCTTGGCCAGCCCCCCGCCCCGCGCCGTGGTGGCCGATTTTACCACCTCGCGCATCACCACCTCGGGAAAGCCCCCCGCATAGCGCGCCCCGCGTTCATCGGTGGAAAGCTTGACCCGCCAGCCGCGCGCCAGCATTTCCTCGGCCAAGGCCTGCGCGGGAAACATATGCCCGCCGGTGCCGCCCGCCGCAATTACTAGCAGTTTACTCACACCCGCCCCCCTAAAATATCAGACATATCGCCCTGCACCCGCGTGCGGGTCATGGCCAGCAATAGCCCCATCATGATCCCCGCTGCCAATAGCGACGAACCACCATAGCTCACGAAAGGCAGCGTCATGCCCTTGGCGGGCAAAAGCCGCACCGCAACGCCAAGATTGATCAGCGCCTGCGCGCCCAGCACCGTGGCAAGGCCCACGCCCGAAAGCCGGATAAACATATCGCGCTCCTGGCGCAGGCGCAGCAGCGAACGCAGGGTTAAAAACATAAATAATCCTATGATAACAAGGGTGAATAACAAGCCGAATTCCTCGGCCGCGACGGCGATGATAAAGTCGGTATGGGCGTCCGGCAGGGTCCATTTTACCGTGCCGGCCCCGATGCCGACACCAAAAAGCCCGCCATCCTGAATGGCGGTGGTGGCAAAGCCGATTTGGGTAAGCGGGTCCACCTCGGCCTGCAAAAAACCGTCGATCCTTTTGGTAACATGCGGCACAAAGAAATATGAAAATGTGCCGCCCGCCGCCGATACCGCAAATAAAGAAACCACCAGCTTCAGCGAGGCCCCGCCTATGAAAAAGATCGTGGCCCAGCTCGCCAGCACCAGCGCCGCTTGGCCGTAATCCGGCTGAAAGATAAGCGCAAGAACGATGATAACCATAAACACAAACGAAATAACCCGCCCCGGCGGGCCTGCGATATCGGTATTGGCGGCCAACAGCCATGCGGCGGTCACCGCAAAAAGCGGCTTGATAAATTCGGAGGGCTGGATCGAGCCAAAGCCAAGCGAAAACCAGCGGATCGCGCCTTTGCCATAATCGGTGCCAAACCATGGCAAGACCAGCAAAGCGATAAAAAACAGCAAAAACCCCGAGACCGCCAAGCGGCGAACGGTTTTGATGCTTCGGGTGGAAAGAAAAATCATCGTGCCAAGCC
>WFUK01000407.1 GCA_015485015.1 Paracoccaceae bacterium
CGGACGCTCCGTGGATCCGCCGCGCCACCAGGGCCTTGCCGGTGCCCGCGCCGCCAACAATCAGCACGGGGCGATCATTTTTGGCGGCTTGCAAGGCCAGCGCATCCACCCGCCGCGCGGCGGGAGAGATACCAAGCGCGGGGGGCAGGTCCACCGCCGCCTGCTTGGAAAGCAGCGTGGATAGCCGCTCTAAAAACGTAGCCATTTCAAAGGGTTTGGTGACGTAATCTATCGCCCCCGCCTTCATCAGCCGCACCGCCTGCTCAATGCCGCCATGACCGGTGACAAACAGGAACGGCGGCGGGGTGGTGCTTTGGCACAGCGTGGTAAACAGCTCCTCGCCGCTGCCATCGGGCAGGCGGATATCGCAGATCACCGCATCCACGGGCGCGCGCGGGGTGCGGATAGCCCCGAGCGCGGTGCGGGTTTGCTTGTGCCAGCTTACCACCGCGCCCTCCAGCTTAAGCCGCTGCATCAGCGAGCCGCCCATGATTTCGTCATCCTCGACCAAAACGATATTCAGCCCCTTCAGCATGGCAACTCCACCCGAATAATGGTTTCACCGTCAGAGCGGTCAAGGCTCACGCAGCCCTTGAGCTGGCTCACGAGGTCTCGCACCAGCCGCAGGCCCACGCCGCCACCTGACGATGCCGCTGCCCCCGTGCCCAAAAGCCGGGCGCAGGCGGATTTGGACAACCCCGGCCCGCTATCGGCAATTTCAAGGCGAAGGCGCCCTTCGGCATGGTTAGCCTTTAGCGAAATGCGCCCGTCTTTCCCTGCCGCCTCGGTGGCGTTCAAAAGCAGGTTGAGCGCGATCTGGCGCACGGGCGCGGCGGGCAGGTCGCAGGCCATCTTGCCCACCTCCCAGCCCAATCGCTGCTGCTGGCGGCTGATTTCCGGCTGGATCAGCAGCTTGAGGTCCTGAAAATCCTCCGCCGCCAAAACCGCGCCCTTATGGTCCAGCCGGTTCAGGTCCAGCGTGGCGCGCGCCACATCGCGCATATGGCCCAAGCCGCGCTTTAGAAGCTCGGCGCTTTCGCGTACCACTTCGGGGCGGTCGGCGTATTTTTGCACTGTGTCCACCGCGTTTAGTAGCCCGCCCAGCGGGTTGTTGATTTCGTGTGCCAAGGAGGAAGACAGTCGCCCGAGGCTGACAAAACGCTCGCGCTCGGCCAGCCGCCGGTCGGCCTCGGCCTTGGCCCCGATCGCCCCGACCATGGTATTATAGCTCCGCGCCAGCTGCGCCATTTCGCTATCGCCTGCGGGCATATCCGCCTGTGCAATCGGCTCTGGCGCATCGGCTGAATCCCGCATGCGGGCGACCACGCGGGTGACAGGCATCAATATCCGGCGCATGGCCAGATAGCCAAGAATCGCCAGCAAAGCCGTGGCCACCGTATTGCCGATCAGCAACAGCCGCGCCACGCTTTTGCGCTCGGCAATAAGGTCGGACACGTCCATCTCGGTCACTATCTGCCCGACATCGCGGCCCTGATAGACGAGCGGGGCCAAGACCTTGATCTCCGCCGTATCGCCTGCCACCGAAAGCGCCTCAAGCATTTGCGCCTCTGCTGTGAGCAATGCAAGGGCGCTATCGACCGGCGCGCGGCGGGGATTGGTGGCGGCCAGGACCGCACCCTCGGTATTGGCCACCGCAGCAAATACCAGCCGCCGGCCCTCGTTTTGCCCCGTGGCACGGTCGAGCGTGTCATAGACTTCCCAAATATCATTGCGAGACACCAGCGGCCCCAGCGCCACAGAAAGCGCTTCGATTTGAAGCTGGGCCAGTTCGCGGATACGGTCGTCTTGCACCTGCCGCAGGGTGGTTAGCACCTGCTGCGAAGCCAGAAACCCGACCAGAATCATCAGCGCCGCGGTGAAAAGCGGCACCCGCAGGGCAAAAGGGATGCGGTGCAGCAGGCTCACGGGCGCAGGGTATCCATTATGCGCATGCGCGCGGCGATGCCGTCATAAAGCGCGGGCGAGGCTTTGGTCATGCCGTCAAGCTGCAACAGGGCCAAGGCCGAGCGGCCTTTTTCGGTTTGGTCCAGCCCGAGGATGGCCTGCTGCATGGCCTGCATGCGCGGCGTGTTCATCTGGTCGCTGCGGCCACAAAATGGCGGAAAGCCGAGCCATTCGGAGCGGGTAAGTACCCGTGTGCGGGCGGTTAGCGCCGGCTCGGTGCGCGAAAGCGCCTCCCAGACATAGCCGTCCACGCTGCCAGATTGCACCAGCCCGTCGGCTACGGCGCGCACCACATTGCGGTGGCCATAGGTAAAGATCGTGCGGCCAAAAAACGATTCAGGGCGCTCGCCCATGCGCACAAGGTCCGATACCGTCACCAGATAGCCGGAATTGGAATCAGGGTCTGAATAGGCGTGGGTTTCGCCGCGTAAGTCGGCTAGGCTCTCTGCGGGGCTATCATCCCCCACGATCATGTAGGACTGGTAAAGCGGCTGCCCGTTCCATACCGGCACCGCCATCAGAGAAAGCGCCGCTTTATGCTGCAAATATGGATAGCCACAAAGCCACGCCGCATCAATCGAGCCTTCCAGCAACAGCGCCGTAACCTCCTCATAGGTCCGCCTTTGCTCCAAGGTTACCTCCACATCGAGCGCGTCGGAAAAAGCATCCCGCAAGCGGCTGATGACCTCGGCATCATTATCCAGAAACACCGGTGTAAGCCCGAGCCGAAACGGCACCATGGCGTGTGCAGAGAATGTGGGGAGCAATGTCAGTGCCCCCGCTCCTGTTAGCATCCGCCTTCGATTCAACACATGTTTGCTCCCCGTTTTTGAAAAGCCTATGCGGACTTTGGTTTCTCGTCCAGTCAAAGCGGCCTTGTATTCCAATCTTCTTTGTTAATTTTTCCATGCCTATGCGCACCTGCTCCCGCATAGCGCCATAATCGCTCAACTTTTTTGTTGGTTGGATCTGTCGCGGAATTGAACCGCTTCTTTAACCGCGTATTCTGCGCAAAAGTAGAACGACTATCTGCTGGCGACAGGTGATTTACTTCAAATCACCGATAGCGGGAAAGAATCATACGACCGAATTTAAGCAGGAGGCGGTGCGGGTTGCGCTGACAAGCGGGCTTACCGCTGCCCGGCAGGCGATTGGAACAATCGACGAGAGGGGCGGAAGCAGGTAGCGGCTGATTTTTGGGTTGGATTTTCAACGCTGAGCCACTGGATACACAGGACCGGAAGAATCCTGAGAAGCCAACAATGCAAACCGATCTGGAGCGCGAGATTGCCGAGCTTCGCAAAGAAAACCGGCTTTTGCGGGAGGAGAGGGATATGCGCTCTGGTATTCGATGTTGCCGCTCTCGGTGCCGATCATCACCTTGGCTGGCGGAATTATCCTGCTATCCGAGCCGCTTACCCTGTCTTCTGTGCTTGCGGCACCGTTGATTATTATCAGTGTATTGGTGGCGATCCGCCGCTAATCCGGGTTTTGAATTCGGCACCCGAACGATTTATTGCCATCAGGCAAAAAAACCCTTGTGATCCCTGTGGGTTTTTGGCTAGAAGACGCCCAGTGCTGCCGTAGCTCAGCGGTAGAGCACTCCCTTGGTAAGGGAGAGGTCGGGAGTTCGATTCTCCCCGGCAGCACCATCTCGCTTTTTCGGCACAAAATTTCCGTTAATTACCTGAATGGAAATGATGAATTTAGAGTTCCATACATCCCTTTAAGACTGTATTTCAGCGGCTTCGAAAACGCCAATCTAAGCACAGTTTACGCATTGTAAACTCGCCGTTTTCCAAATACTCCAAGGGCTTGAAGGGGATTTTAGAGAGAGTTCGATACAATCCTCCAGCTGTCCCTGCGGCGGCACGGATTTCGCGATTCATAGGCGTTAACTACGGAAGCACTGTTTGCCTCAATAATCCGATCCCGCATGTTTTCAAACTGGCTGTTGACGTCTTCGACCTGCTTCTTGAGCGCTTCCTTTTCATTCAGCGCCAACGCAAGACGCATGTTCCATGCGTCGCGCAACATTGCCTTCGCCAATTCAAACATCCCGGTCGCGGGCTGCAATCCTTTGAGGATTTTAGCTGACGGCAGAAGAATGGGCGCTGATGATGATCTTGTGGAAGGGCGGGCCGACCCCGATGGCGAAGCTCGCAGAGGCCACGCTCAGAGATCGCAGCACCGTTACCCGCTTGGTGGACCGGCTGATCCGCAAAGCCTATGTCGAGCGCAAAGCCGCGCCCAAGGATCGGCGGCAGGTGATTATCTCGGTGTCTGACAAGGGTGAGGCAATAAGGCCCGGGTGATGCGGGCTATGTTGCCGCTGATAGAGCGCTCCAACAAGGGGATTTCGGAAGCGGAGCTGGAGCAGGCGATGGCGGTGCTTCAGCGCATGTATCGCAATATGGAGGATGATCGCTTATAAAAATTCCTGCTCGCGATCCAGTTTTTTCGCCGAAGGCGCAATCGTTAGCCCCTGCACAATGATGCTGAAAAGCACCACGATATAGGTGACGGTCAGGATCAGCGGCTTATATTCGTTTTCTGGCACCGAAAGCGCCAGCGCCACCGAAATGCTGCCTTTCAGCCCACCCCATGTCATAATCGGAATCACATCGCGGCGGTATTTTTCCAGCGTGACAGCATGAATATCGGCACCGCCACGGCAGCGAGGCGCGCGGCGAGCGATAGGAATATCCCGAAAATCCCTGTCAAAATCATACCTTGGTTAAAGGCGATGGCAACCACCTCAACCCTGACCCCCGCCAGCACAACCGTAAACAATCCGGTTTGCAAGGCACCCCTCTGTCCACTCCCGAGTTTTTCCCAAGCCATAACAC
>WFUK01000408.1 GCA_015485015.1 Paracoccaceae bacterium
GGCCATCTCGGTGGAAAGGAAGGTCTGGATATTACGGGACCAGTCAAAGCCCTCGGGGGCCGCTTCGGCCTCGACAACCTCACCGGCAGCGCGGGCGGCCTCGTTGGCGTGCGCCTCGGCGTCATGGCCGTCAACATGGTCAGGCTCCACGGCTTGGGCGACACCGGCATAATGCACCTCGACCCCGCTTTCATAAAGCTCGGCCTCCAGAATTACCGGCACGGCGATAAAGATTTGCAGCAAGGCAACAAGCAGCCCCGCGCCAAAGCCAGCGAACAAAGCGCTGGTGAGTAGTTTTTTCAGCATGGTTTCATTTCTATGGTTTTGCGCTCAATTCACGATGCGGCAATAGCCCGGACCGACGCAAGCGCGCCGCCAATAGCAAAGTGCATTGAAACGATTTGAAGCAGATACGCACGATTGCCAAACGAAGGTTCTATTGGGTCGTTCAGCGAGTCGCGGTCATGGAATGCAGATTATCCGGCCTTAATGGCACGGAAATCCGATAGCGTGGCGCATATCGTGCTGGGCGTCATGCAGGGTTGCGGAGCCGGCAAAACCGGCCACAAACATAATACCAAGGCCCAAAGCTGCGGTCAAAACAATGCTGCGCAGGCTGCTATCCGTGCGCGCGGCGGTGGTGGACATAGTTGTCATTTTTCAAGTCTCCTTTAGCCGTCTTCCCCGACGGCCGGTTACGGTTCGTGCAATGGCCGGTCTCCTGGCTTGTGGTATCCTGCGCGCCGCCTTCCCGGGGGTAATCCCAGTGGCATTTTGGCGCGCAAACCCACCTACAGTCGCGGGGGCGGCTGCTGCGTTCGGGCCTCGTTTGGTCTCCCGTTACAGCATTCCCGTTTCATCCTCGATGCGTTTTCGCATGATGAGGAACCTTTGCCATTTCAGGGATGCACGCTTTCGGCGCTGCTGTCAAATAGCAAATGCCGCGCTTTGCGCAGGAAGCTGGTGGAAATTATACTTTGCCTGCCAGCGGAAAATTCGGGGTTTATGTTGATGTGGATCAACTGCCCGATCACGGGTTGCTTTAAAAACAACGCAACATCAAAACGAGGAGGCAGACATGAAGCCGTCATCCAAATGCGAAACTTGCGTTTTATACACCAACTCCGGCATGTTTTGCGCCCAATTGGCCGATGACGAGCATGCAGACCTCGCCGGCCAATCCCGCACCCTAAGCCTGAAACGTGGCGCGACATTGGGCGAGCGCGCCCTAAGCAGCTGGCCAATCGTCGCGGTGGATCAGGGGGTTTTGAGCCTGCAACACCTGCTGCAAGACGGGCGGAAAACCATTACCACCCTGTTTATGAAAGGGGATATTATTGACCTTCGCGAGATGTCGCGCCGCAATCGCGGCACCCTGATTGCGCTCGGGAATGTAAAACTATGCCGGCTTTCACCGTTGATTTTCGAGCAAATTATGGCGGAGAATCCAAAAGCGCAAAAGGTCGTCTGGAATAACCTCAAGGATCAAACCTATCGCGCCATTGACCACTCGGCCGATATTTCGAAAAAGCAGGCCCTGGAAAAGGTAGCTTCGTTTGTGCTGGAGTGCCTTTATCACCAAGATGCGGCACCAAAAAGCACCCCCCTCGTTGAAATCCCCTTGCGTCGGGTAGATCTGGCCGAATATCTCGGCATGCAGCCCGAAACCGTAAGCCGCTGCTTCAAGACCCTGCAAAAACGCGGCATATTGGAAGCTAAAAGCCTGAATCTTCTGCAAATTCTGGACGAGGATCGCCTGCAAAAAATCGCCAATGGTGAAAAAGAAGCGGCGCAAAGCCTACCTACCACCGCCCGAAAAATCGCTTAACCCCAAGCGCTACATTTGCCGCGCGGCGCGAAAAATCAGGGGCCTCCAGGCGCAACGCCCGCGCGCCGCCATGGTTGGCCGTCTGGCTAGCCGCTATAGGTTTCGTCCAGCGCATATCCGGCAGAGCGCACCGTGCGAATCGGGTCTGGCTTGCCGCTTTGCCTAAGCGCCTTGCGCAACCGCCCGACATGCACATCCACCGTGCGGTTCTCGACATAAACCTCCTGCCCCCAGACCCGATCCAGCAATTGCTCTCGCGAATAAACCCGCCCCGGACGCTGGATCAGCACCTCGAGCAAGCGAAATTCGGTGGGGCCGAGCTTGATCTGCCGGTCGCCGCGCATCACCCGCATATCGGCGCGATTGAGGCTAAGGTCGCCAAAGGTGGCGGTATCGCTGGCCAGCGCTGGGTTGCTCCGGCGCAGCACGGCGCGAATGCGGGCGATCACTTCGGACACCGAAAAAGGCTTGGTGATATAGTCATCCGCGCCATGATTGAGACCACGCAGCTTGTCTTCTTCCTCGACCCGCGCGGTCAGCATGATCACCGGAATTTCGTGAATTTCGCGATCCGCCCGAATGGCGCGGCAAATATCGATGCCGGTTTTGTTGGGCAGCATCCAGTCCAGCAAAATAACATCGGGAGAATGCTCGGCAATCGCGGTCAGGGCCTCGCCGCCATCGCCCTCGATCACCACGTCAAACCCTTCTTTTTGCAGGTTATATTCCAGCAACCCCTGCAAGGCCTCTTCATCTTCGACAATCAACACCTTGACGCTCATTTCCTCACCCTTCCAAGCGGTTTTGGCTGCTCTACCCTGTTTTCATAACGGTTTTATGACGCTTCTTCATCCGGCTTATAAACCAGCGCCACCCCGTTCATGCAATATCGCTGGCCGGTGGGCGGCGGCCCGTCGGGGAACACATGGCCCAGATGGGCGTCACAGGCGGCGCAGGTCACTTCGGTGCGGGTCATCCACAGCTTGCGATCGGTTTTTTCCCGCACCGCACTCAAGGCAATTGGCTGAAAAAAGCTCGGCCAGCCGGTGCCGCTCTCGAATTTGCTGTCGTTTTGAAAAAGCGGCGCGTTGCAGCAGACACAATGAAAAACCCCCGCTTCCTTAGGAAAATCATCATGCGAGCCAGCGCGCTCGGTGCCGCCTTTCTGGGTTACCTTATAGGCAAGATCGGAAAGATGGAGCTTTAGCTGGGCAGGGGTGCGTTTCATTGGGCCTCTCGGGAAAATTAACGGGTTTCAAATGGGTGTGGATAAAGGTAATTTGATCCCTCACTCTATTCTAGGGTTGAAAAGCTCAAGAATAAACAAAGGTTTGTGAAATGGCTCCTAGATATCTCGCCAGAATCGCGAAAACTGCCGAGGATTTGGGCGCGGTTCAAGCCCTGCGCGCCCGGGTTTTTCGCGCAGGGGCCAGCGATGCAGACAGCTTTGACCCCGCCTGCACCCATATCCTAATTGAGGATCAACGCTTCAAGCGCCCAGCCTGCGCCTTTCGTATGCAGGCTTTTGATGGCGGGGCCGAAATCAGCCAATCCTACGCCGCGCAGTTTTACAATCTTGAACGCTTGCAAAGCTTTGACGGAAAGCTGCTGGAAATCGGGCGGTTTTGCCTTGATCCGATGGCCAAAGACCCGGACATCCTGCGCCTTGCCTGGGCGATGATGGCCGCTTATGTTGAGGCCCATAATATCGAGCTTATCTTTGGTTGCTCCAGCTTTAGCGGTGCAAATTCCACCAACCATCTAGCCGCCTTCGCGCAGCTAAACGCCAATCACCTTGGCCCAAGCCACTATGCGCCGCGGGTAAAGGCGCTCGATGTGGTGCGGTTTTCCACGCTGGAGCCAGCGCCGCAAGGCCACTTTAGCCCTGCCCCCCTGCCCCCGCTTCTGCGCAGCTATTTGCTGATGGGCGCGTGGGTATCTGACCACGCGGTGATTGACACGGACCTTGACACTACGCATGTTTTCACCGGCCTTGAAATTAGCGCTATGCCCGCCGCGCGCAAAAAATTGCTGCGCGCGGCGGGTCGCACCGTTAAAGGCGCGGGCATGCTGGCCTAGATTTCGAGCGAAAGCACCATTTGCGCCGCCTGCGCCGCCTCGGCCCCTTTTTTCACAAAATGCTCCAGAAAATAGGCATGATGCTCGTCATGGGAGTGAAATTGGTGCGGTGTAAGCGAGACGCTGAACATTGGCACACCGGTTTCAAGCTGGGCCTGCATCAGCCCGTTAACCACCGCCGCCGCCACAAAATCATGCCGGTAAATTCCGCCATCAACCACCAGCGCCGCCACCACAATCGCATCATGGCTGGCCGCCAGCCGCTTGGCCAAAAGCGGCGCTTCAAAGGCACCCGGCACATCATAGGCCTGCACTTCGCAAGCAAAGCCGTCAGCCTGCATTTGCGCTTCAAAGCCAACCAAAGCCTGATCGACGATATCCGCATGCCAGCGCGCCTTGATAAAGGCGATTTTGAAGGGTTTATTCGTTGTATTCAAGGGTTGTGTCATAGCTCACTCCTTATATTCCAGACACCAACCCAGAGCCAAAGGAGCGCCAAACGGCACCCATTCTCTTTCATCCGGACTATAACCGTCGGCTCCGGAATTACACCGGTATCTGCTGACACTCCGTTCGGAGCCGCTCGCGGGCTTTTACCGCCGGTGGGGAATTTCGCCCCGCCCTGAGAATGCCGGAGGATTCCGGTCGATGGATTATGGCG
>WFUK01000409.1 GCA_015485015.1 Paracoccaceae bacterium
ACAGTATTTGTCGTTCTTAGGACATTCATCCTCGCACCGCTTCCACGATTTTCGCAGCCGCGTCGCCAAGATCATCTGCGGCAATCACATCCACATCGGAATTATTCAGGATCTCTTTGCCCTTCTCCACATTGGTGCCTTCAAGCCGCACCACCAGCGGCACCGTAAGGCCCACTTCTTTTACCGCCGCAATCACCCCTTCGGCGATCACATCGCAGCGCATGATGCCGCCAAAGATATTCACCAGAATGCCTTTTACATTTGGGTCAGAGGTGATGATCTTAAACGCTTCCGTCACCTTTTCAGTGGTCGCCCCGCCCCCTACATCGAGGAAATTCGCAGGAGAGGAGCCGTAAAGCTTGATGATATCCATAGTGGCCATCGCCAGCCCCGCGCCATTTACCATGCAGCCGATTTCGCCATCGAGCGAAATGTAATTCAGGTCAAACTTCGAGGCGGCCAGCTCTTTAGGGTCTTCTTCGGTTTCGTCGCGCAAGGCCAGAATCTCTGGCTGGCGATACATGGCATTTGAATCAAATCCCATTTTTGCGTCCAGACACACCAGATCACCCCCGGTCGTCACGATCAAAGGGTTGATCTCCAGCATTTCGCAATCCCGCTCGATAAACAATTTGTAAAGCTGGTTAATGAGCTGCACGCATTGCTTGACCTGCTTGCCCTCCAACCCGAGCGCAAAGGCAACGCGGCGGCCATGAAAACCCGAAATGCCCGAAGCCGGATCGACATTGAAGCTGAGGATTTTCTCGGGGGTTTCGGCAGCTACGGTTTCAATATCCATACCACCCTCTGTCGAGCATACAAAAGATACGCGGGAAGATACGCGATCAACCAAAAGGGCCAGATAAAGCTCGGTCGCGATGCTGGCGCCGTCCTCGATATAAACGCGGTTCACCACCTTGCCCGCTTCGCCGGATTGATGCGTTACCAGCGTGCGGCCCAGCATTTTTTGCGCTTCCTCGGCAGCTTCAGATACCGACTTGGTAATCCGCACACCGCCAGCTTCGCCCGCTTCCGGCTCAATAAAGTGGCCCTTGCCGCGACCGCCCGCATGGATTTGGGCTTTCACCACCCAGATCGGGCCGTCCAGCTCACCGGCTGCGGTTTTGGCATCTTCGGCTTTTAACACCGCGCGACCATCGGAAACCGGCGCGCCATATTCGCCCAAAAGTTTCTTGGCTTGATACTCGTGGATATTCATTCGCGTTTCCCTTTTTGCAGCAATAACTGGTTTGTGCGCTTGGTTTGGTAAAGAAAGTGTTTGGTTCAGCCGCATTAGACACGAAAAACCCGCCCTGAAAAGCCGTTTTGTCGCAGTTTGAGTAAATTTGAAGTGATAATGTGGCTTTGTGATCACAGTTTTTTTCACTGTGATCACAAAATTGAAATGGCTCGGTTTTTAGTTAAACAAAAGGGCAAAAAGCAGAGTATCCCCCAGCAGGAGCCGCTCGAACTGCCGGAAATTGCGCGGCGAAACCGTCGGGCCGCGCTCAAGATAGGGCAGCAGGCCCGCGCCCTGAACCCAATCCACGATATCCACCGCCGGCGGATTCTCGAACAGCTTTTGCAAATTCACACCCCCCGCAGGGGCAAGGCGCCAATAAGAAACCAGCAATTCCCCCTTCAGCAATTTCTCCGCATCCCCGAGAATCGCTTGCCATGTTTCGGCAGCGCCCTCGGGCAGAGCAAAGCCGAGCGCGGCGGTTTGGTTGGCATTGGGAATCCATTCAAGGTTATTATCGGTTTCGGCCTCCACCCCGGCCCAGAACACTTTGTTTTGCTCGATCATCGCCAGAAAATGCCGATGCGCGGCGCGGGTGTTTTCGGCAATTGGTTGCTGGTTCAGCGCGCCATAAACCATGGCAAACTGATCCACCCAACCACCAAATCGGGCATCAAACATATTTTCAAGCGGGGTATTGCCGCGCAGATCCATCATGGCTTGGTTGCTGCTCAATACCGTGGCAATCGCCTCGGTAGGGTCAAAGGCGATCACCAGCTCGGAAAGGCCGGAAAGCAGGTGGGTATAGGCCGTAAGCCACGCCACATCGGCGGTATCAAACCGGACCGAAAGCGAAAGATTCACCGGCATTTCGCGAGCTTGGCGCGGGGCCATCATGGTGTTGATGGCAAATTCCATCACCCCTTCGCCATCATCCCGCACATCGTTCATATTGATATCAAACCACAGGGTCGTCAGGTCGATCTTCACCGAGACCTCACCCTGCACCGCTTCCAGTGCCGCTTGGCTTGTCGCCATATCCGCGCGCAGGTTCTGGAATAGCAGGGTGATCAACTCGGGCGAAAAGGGCTGCGCCTCGGGGTTGGGCGGCACCGGCAGGCGCAGCACCGGCAGATCAAAATCCTTGATCGCCATATTATGCTGCCAGCGTAATTGCAGGGAATTCTCGATGCCGCGCAAAAACCCAACCGCCCCGAGGGCGAATTGCTGGCTGGCATCCCGTTCGGGCAGGGCCGATAGGCGGGCTTGGGCCGCGCCCAAGCTTTCATCGGGTAGCAATATCTGGGCCGAAGCCGCGCTGGCAGAAAGCAGAAAAGCGAGTGTCGTCAGGATGCGCATTGAAAACTCCACAAAAAAGGTGCCCCCTTAAGGTGGGCGCACCTATAAGGTTTTTCAAGCTAAAAGTGTTTTACGCCAGCGAACCATCAATGGCGATACAGGCGTCTACAAGCCCCGCCACCGCAGCGGCAGATTTATCAAACATCGCCTGCTCATCCGCATTCAGCTTGATCTCTACCACCTTCTCGATGCCGCCGGCACCGATGATGGTCGGCACGCCAACATAGGTATCTTTCAAGCCATAAGCATCCGCCACATGCGCCGCGCAAGGCAGCAGGCGCTTTTGATCGCCCAGATAGGCTTCGGCCATTTGAATGGCGCTGGCCGCAGGGGCATAAAACGCCGAGCCGGTTTTGAGCAGGCCAACGATCTCGGCCCCGCCATCGCGGGTGCGCTGGATAATGGCGTCGAGCTTGTCTTGCGTGGTCCAGCCCATTTCGATCAGGTCTGGCAGCGGAATACCGGCCACGGTGGAATAGCGCGCCAGCGGCACCATGGTATCGCCATGCCCGCCCAGCACAAAGGCCGTTACGTCTTTGACCGAAACATCAAATTCATCGGCCAGAAAATGCCGGAAACGGGCGCTATCCAGAATGCCCGCCATGCCGCACACCATATTATGCGGCAGGCCGGAAAATTCGCGCAAAGCCCAGACCATGGCATCGAGCGGGTTGGTGATGCAGATCACAAACGCATTCGGCGCATGGGCGGCAATGCCCTCGCCCACCGATTTCATCACCTTGAGATTGATGCCAAGCAGATCATCGCGGCTCATGCCGGGCTTGCGGGCCACACCGGCGGTAACGATACACACATCGGCATCAGCGATGGCAGAATAATCATTGGCCCCGCTCATGGCGGCGTCATAGCGGTCAACCGGCGCGCTCTCGGCGATATCCAGCGCCTTGCCCTGCGGAATGCCCTCGGCGATGTCAAACAGCACAACATCCCCCAGCTCTTTCATGGCTGCCAAATGTGCCAAAGTCCCGCCAATTTGTCCGGCCCCGATCAGGGCGATTTTTGCGCGTGCCATTGTATACTCTCCTGGAGTTTCATTGATTTCGCCCTCTGCATTATCCCCAATATCGATTCTCTGCAAGCCAATCATGCCCGACAAAAACACTTGTTTTTGCCAATTCAACCGCTAAGATGCTGCACTGCAACACCACAAAAGAGGCCCGCTATGTCCCATCCTTACCGCTCTGTGCTATATCTGCCCGGCTCGCGCGAGCGCGTGCTGGAAAAGGCCAAAACCCTGCCCGCCGATGCGCTGATCTTTGATCTGGAGGATGCGGTCGCCCCCGAAGACAAGGTCGAGGCGCGCAGCTTGGTGGCGAAAATGGTGCAGCGCGGTTATGGCGCTCGCAAAAGGTTGATCCGCATCAATGCGCTCGACACCGAATGGGGTGAGGCCGACCTTGCCGCCGCGATCAAAGCCGAGCCGGACGGAATATTGATCCCCAAGGTCAATGGCGCTGCCGAGCTACGGGCGATTGCGGCGCAGCTAACCGGCAAAACCCGCCTCTGGGCGATGATGGAAACGCCGCTGGGGATATTAAACGCCAAGGAAATCGCCGCCAGCACGCCCGCGCTGGAAGGCTTTGTGATTGGCACCAATGATCTGGTCAAGGAGCTTTTCGCCAGCCACACCGCCGATCGCGCGCCGGTAATGACCGCGCTTTCGCTCTGCCTGCTGGCGGCGCGGGCGCATGGGTTGGTCTGCATTGACGGGGTATTTAATGCCTTTAAGGA
>WFUK01000410.1 GCA_015485015.1 Paracoccaceae bacterium
AACCAGCCAGCAGATCGAACTTCCGACCTCGCCGCTGAATAGCCGCCTGACCTTTGATCAATTTGTGGTCGGCACCCCTAACGAGCTGGCCCATGCCGCCGCGCGCCGCGTGGCCGAGGGTGGCGATGTCACCTTTAATCCGCTGTTTCTTTATGGCGGCGTTGGCTTGGGCAAAACCCATCTGATGCACGCCATCGCCCATGAGATTCGCGCCACGCGTTCGGAGGCGCGGGTGCTGTATCTTTCGGCCGAGCAATTTATGTTTCGCTTTGTGCAGGCCCTGCGCTTTAAGGATATGCATAGCTTTAAGGAGCAGTTTCGCTCGGTTGATATGCTGATGATCGACGACCTGCAGTTCATCGCGGGAAAAAATTCCACCCAGGACGAATTTTTCCACACTTTCAATGCGCTGATCGAACAAGGCAAGCAGATCGTCATCTCGGCGGACCGCTCTCCGGGCGAAATCGAAGGGCTGGAGGACCGGATCCGCTCGCGGCTGCAATGGGGCTTGGTGGTGGATATCCACCCCACCAATTACGAGCTGCGCCTCGGGATTCTGCACTCCAAAGCCGAAGCGCAGGCCAAGGTCTATCCCCGGGTCGGGCTGGATGTGAAGGTGCTGGAATTTCTGGCGCGGCGGATCAGTTCGAATGTGCGGGTGCTGGAAGGTGCGCTCACGCGGCTATTTGCCTTCGCGGATCTGGTCGGGCGGGATATTACCATGGATATGGCCCAAGAAACCCTCGCGGATCTGCTGCGGCTATCGGATCGTAAGGTCACGATCGAGGAAATCCAGCGCAAAGTGGCGGAGCATTATAATCTGCGGATTTCAGACCTGCTCTCGCCCCGCCGCGCCCGTGCTGTGGCGCGCCCACGGCAGGTGGCGATGTTTTTGTCAAAATCCCTGACCTCCAAATCCCTGCCCGAGATTGGCCGGAAATTTGGCGGGCGGGATCACACCACGGTAATTCACGCAGTGAAGCGGGTAGAAGAAATGAAGCAAACCGATAGCCAGATCGCCGACGATGTGGAACTGCTGCGGCGGATGTTGGAGGCTTAGGCTGCGCCTGCCCGAATCTCGGGTGGATTTCGAGCCTACCAAACCTGAACGGTGGGTTGAAACCCACCCTACACTCGAACTATCCCTTGAATCTCCTGCGCTTTCCGCTAGGGTTATTTTCCAACAAATCCGAGAATGGTGGGAACTATGAAAGCCAGTATTGAACGCTCTGCCCTGTTAAAAGCCATGAGCCGTGCGCAATCGGTTGTGGAGCGGCGCAATACCATTCCGATCCTCGCCAATGTGCTGATCGAGGCCGAGGGCGATACCGTCAATTTCCGCGCCACTGACCTTGATATCGAGGTAATCGATAAATCCCCCGCCATGGTTGTGCAGGCCGGTGCCACCACCGTTCCCGCCCATATGCTGCATGAAATCGTGCGCAAATTGCCTGATGGAGCCATGGTAGAGCTGCTGGATGATGGCACCTCGGGGCGGATGGAGATCACCGCCGGACGCTCGCATTTCAGCCTCGCCACCCTGCCGCGCGAAGATTTTCCGGTGATGGCGAGCAGCGAATATGAGTGTAATTTCTCAGCCAAAGCCGCGGTGCTTCGCCGCTTGTTTGACAAAGCCAAATTCGCTATTTCTACTGAAGAAACAAGGTATTATCTAAACGGCGTTTATATGCACGCCTCCCAAAGTGCTGACCGGATGGTGCTGCGCTGTGTTGCCACCGATGGTCACCGCCTCGCCCGCATTGATGCTGATCTGCCCATCGGGGCCGAAGAGCTACCGGGCGTGATTGTGCCGCGCAAAACCGTAACCGAGCTGCGCAAGCTGCTGGATGACGACGATGCCAGCATTGCGGTTTCGGTTTCCGAAACCAAAATCCGCTTTGCCACCCCCGAGATCACCCTCACCTCGAAAGTGATTGACGGCACCTTCCCCGATTATACCCGCGTTATCCCCACCGGAAACACCAAGCGGTTGGAGGTGGATGCCAGCGAATTCGCCCAAGCCGTGGATCGGGTTTCCACCGTTTCCTCCGAGCGCTCCCGCGCGGTCAAGCTCAGCCTTGACGAAGACCGGCTGGTGCTATCGGTAAACGCGCCCGATAGCGGCGCCGCCGAAGAAGAGCTGGCCGTGGCCTATGGCGACGAACCCTTGGAAATCGGATTTAACGCCAAATACCTGCTCGAAATCGCCAATCAGGTGGATCGTGAAAATGCGGTATTTATGTTTAATTCCTCGGGAGACCCAACCCTGATGCGCGAAGGCAATGACGATAGCGCGATCTATGTCGTGATGCCAATGCGGGTGTAAATGGCCGATCTTGCCGTTACGTCGCTAAACCTCTCGCATTTCCGCTCCTATAAATACGGGCAAATCGAATCCGATGGCGGCATCATGGCGCTTTTCGGCAAGAATGGCGCGGGCAAAACCAACATCCTGGAGGCGCTTTCCATGCTATCCCCCGGCCGGGGCCTGCGGCGCGCCCAGCCCGCCGATTTAATGCGCCGCCCCGAAGCCTTGGGCTGGAAGGTCAGCGCCGAGCTGCACAGCCTGTCAGAGATCCACGAAATATCCACCCGCGCCGAGAATGACACCCCCCGCAGCGTCGAGATTGACGGTAAAAAAGCCCCGCAAGTGGCGCTTGGGCGGCTGGCGCGCATGGTATGGCTGGTTCCGGCAATGGATCGGCTCTGGCTTGAGGGCGCAGGCGAGCGCCGCCGGTTTCTTGACCGCATGGTGATGAGCTTTTATCCCAAACATGCCGAAGCCACGTTGGCTTACGAAAAAGCGATGCGGGATCGCAATCGCCTGCTCAAAGATCAGGTGAATGATCCGGCATGGTATAAGGCGCTTGAGGCACGCATGGCAGATAGCGGGGCCGAGATCATCAGCCACCGCGCCGAGGTGCTTGCAAGACTGCAAACCGCGCAAAACAGCGCCAAAAGCGCCTTCCCCAAGGCCGAGCTGCGCCTGATCGGCGTAGAGCATACCACATCGGCAGCCCTGACCGAGGCGTTCAGTGCGGGCCGTATGCAAGATCTTCGCGCAGGCCGCACGCTGGACGGCCCGCATCGGGCAGACCTGCACGCCATCTATGCCGCCAAAGGGGTCGAAGCCCGCGCTTGTTCGACCGGTGAGCAAAAAGCGCTGCTCATATCCTTGATTCTCGCCAATGCCCGCGCCCTGAAGGATGATTTTGGCGCACCGCCGATCCTGCTGCTAGACGAGGTCGCCGCCCATCTCGATGCCGACCGCCGCGCCGCGCTTTACGACGAAATCCACCAGCTCAAAGCCCAGGCATGGCTCACTGGCACAGGGCCGGAGCTATTTGAAGCCCTCGGCCCGCGCGCGGAAATGCTGGAAATTACGGAGCAGGATGCGGGATCAGAAATTGGCTAGATCAACGGCACCAATGGCACATTGCAGCCCGTAAGGATCAGGGCTGCGCCTGCTAAAATCGCCACTCGTTTTATCATATTTTGCATTTTCTGCCTGCCATGTTAGGTTTTGGTTTTCTCATCCGCTAATCTTTGCAGATGGCTTGAAGGATATCATGAAACAAATTTTAATTCTGCTAATATTTTCCCTAAATGCCAGCCTTGCCCATGCGGGCGGCGGGTTTGCCTTGCAATATAGCGGCGAATGGCAGGGAGTCGGGGTGCAAACTGATGGATCCGACTGGGGTATGCGAGCCGAAATCACCCAAGATCAAGGGGTTATCGAATACCCTAATCTAGGTTGCGGCGGTATTTGGAGCTATCTGGACGTGGCGGAATCCTATCTCACGGGGATCGAATTGATCCAATACGGGCTGAATAATTGCATCGAAACCGGCAATATTCGCCTGCAACCCAATGGATTGGATCAAATGCTGTTTATCTGGTGTGGCGAGGAAGACGGCGTTAGCGCCATTGCTATTCTTGAGCGAAATCAGGGCAAGGTTTCAAGCTATCAAACACAACTTACCACCACCCGCGGCGTGCTTGAAAGCTTGGGCGACCGCATAGAACAGATTTCCTGCAACCGGCAAAAATGGCTCGGCGTTTAGCCGCTTTTTCACCGCGTAACTGCGTGACATTCCTGTGAATTTCCCATATATTACGGGCAACAATCAGGGGATAATCCAGATGTCTGATGACACACAAAAGCCCGAAGAATATGGCGCTGATTCTATCAAAGTTCTCAAAGGCTTAGAGGCGGTTCGCAAGCGTCCGGGCATGTATATTGGTGATACGGATGACGGCTCCGGCCTGCATCATATGGTCTATGAGGTGGTGGATAACGGCATTGACGAAGCGCTGGCGGGCCATGCCGATACCGTCACCGTCATCATCCATGCCGACGAGAGCGTTTCGGTCAAGGATAATGGCCGTGGCATCCCTGTGGGCATCCACGAGGCCGAAGGCGTTTCCGCTGCCGAGGTGATTATGACCGAGCTGCATGCGGGCGGCAAATTTGACAGTAATTCCTATAAGGTGTCGGGCGGTTTGCACGGGGTTGGCGTTTCGGTAGTAAACGCGCTTTCCGATTGGCTAGACCTGCGCGTCTGGCGCGATGGTAAAGAGCATGTGGCGCGCTTTGAGCATGGCGCGACGGTGAAGCATCTAGAGGTGGTTGGTGATACCGAGGAAACCGGCACACAGGTGCGGTTCATGGCCTCGACCGACACCTTCTCCAACCGCGCATATAAATTCGCCACGCTGGAGCATCGCCTGCGCGAGCTGGCTTTCCTGAATTCCGGTGTCCGCATCACCTTGCGCGATGAGCGCCCGGCCGAGCCGCTGGAAGTGGAGATGCTTTATGATGGCGGGGTGAAGGAATTTGTGCGTTATCTCGACCGTTCGAAATCCCCCGCTTTTGACGAGCCGATTTATATCATGGGTGAGAGCAACGACATTACCGTGGAAGTGGCGATGTGGTGGAATGATAGCTACCATGAAAACGTGCTGCCCTTCACCAACAACATCCCGCAGCGCGATGGCGGGGCGCATCTGGCGGGCTTTCGCGGCGCGCTCACGCGGACGATCAATGCTTATGCAGCGTCTTCGGGCATTGCCAAGAAGGAAAAAATTACCTTTACCGGCGATGATGCCCGCGAGGGGCTGACGGCGGTGCTTTCGGTCAAAGTGCCGGACCCTAAGTTCTCGTCGCAAACCAAAGACAAGCTGGTCAGCTCGGAAGTGCGGCCAGCGGTTGAAAGCCTGATGAATGAAAAGCTCGGCGAATGGTTTGAGGAAAATCCGGCGCAGGCGCGGATCATTGTCGGCAAAATCGTGGAAGCCGCGCAGGCCCGCGATGCCGCCCGCAAGGCGCGAGAGCTGACGCGGCGGAAATCAGCGATGGATATTGCCTCGCTGCCCGGAAAGCTGGCGGATTGTCAGGAGAAAGACCCGTCAAAATCCGAAATCTTCCTCGTGGAAGGGGATTCCGCTGGCGGCTCGGCCAAGCAGGGGCGCTCGCGGCATAATCAGGCGGTTTTGCCGCTCAAGGGTAAAATCCTCAACGTGGAGCGGGCGCGGTTTGACCGGATGCTTGGCTCACAGGAAATCGGCACCTTGATCACGGCGCTCGGCACCGGCATCGGGCGCGACGAGTTTAATATCGATAAGCTGCGCTACCATAAAGTGGTGATTATGACCGATGCCGATGTGGATGGCGCGCATATCCG
>WFUK01000411.1 GCA_015485015.1 Paracoccaceae bacterium
ACCCCGCTGCCGGATAGCGACCATGTCGCGGTTGAGCGGCTGGGGGCTTTCTGGACCAAACTCGGCTCCAATGTCGAGCTGATGGAGGTGGAACACCATGATCTGGTGGCCGCCGTGATCTCGCACACCCCGCATTTGATCGCCTATACCATGGTTGGCGTGGCCGATGGCATGAACCAGGTCGCCAAAACCGAGGTGGTGAATTATTCCGCCGCCGGTTTTCGGGATTTCACCCGCATTGCCGCCTCTGATCCCACCATGTGGCGCGATGTTTTCCTGAATAACAAAGACGCCACGCTGGAGGTTTTAGGCCGCTTTACCGAGGAGCTTTTGGCGCTTCAGCGCGCGATCCGCCTTGGGGATGGTGATTTTATGTTTGACTATTTCACCCGCACCCGGGACATTCGGCGCAGTATTATCGATGCGGGCCAAGATACCGAAGCCGCCGATTTCGGGCGAATCAAACCGGAGAAATAACATGCTGAAATCTGCCCTGTTGCTCACCTTCACCCTTGCGGCCTGCACCCGCGCGGGGGCGCCGGATATTTCATCTTATGCCGCCGAGCATGATGGGCTTTCGCGCCTGTGTAATAACCCCGCGCTTTTGGGCGAGGTGCTGGATGATATTTCAAATGGCCAATGCGGCATTGATAACCCCGTGGCGGTGCATGTGGTGGCAGGGGTTGAGCTTTCCACCCCCGCCACGCTGAACTGCCGCACCGCCAATTCGCTGGCGAACTGGGTGGAAAATGACGCGCAAGACGCGGTGAAAAACCTGCGTAGCCGGATTACGGGCATGCGGGTGCTGGCCTCTTATGCGTGCCGCACACGCAACAGCCAAAGCGGGGCGCGTTTATCCGAGCATGCGCTGGGCAATGCAATAGATTTTGGCAGCTTCACCTTGGCCAATGGCACCGTGCTGAGCATCGAGGATGATTGGCGGCGGCGCAATAAGGAAGGCACGGCCATTCGCGCATTGGTCGATAGCGCTTGCGGGCCGTTTGGCACCGTGCTTGGTCCTGATGCCGATCGTTTTCATCAAGACAACCTGCATCTGGATACCGCCGAATATCGCGGTGGGGCCTATTGCCGATAGGCCTTAAGGGGTTTTGTGAAATATCAGCAGGGCAAAGCCGGTGATGATCGCCGCCAGCAAGAATGGCGCGCCCGGAAAGTATAGCCCCTGCCCGTCGCTAAACAGCTTGAACATGCCGGCAAATACCGGCGGGGCAATGATGGCGGCGAGGGATTCAATGCTGCCAAGCACCCCTTGCAAATCCCCCTGCTCGCGATCCGGCACCAGCTTCGAGAGGATACCGTTGATGGCCGGGCCAGCAACCTCGCCCAAGGCGGCCATGATGATCATGGCAAAAATCATCCATGTATCGATCGCAAAACCAATGCCGGTCATGGCGATAATCACCGAAACCAAGCCAAAGCGCACGGTGCCGCGCTCGCCCCATTTGGGCAGCATATAGCGGATCAGCACCCCCTGCACAAAGGCCACGCCGAGACCGTATCCCGCCAGAGAAAAGCCGATAATGGCGGTGTCCCAGCCGAATTTTTCCTTGCCGTAAAAGCTCCAGACAGCGGGATAAACATAGCCTGCCAGCATCATGCAAAACACCACAAATACCGGCCGTCGCAAATTGGGCGCGGTGGCGGCGCGGAAAAGGGCCTTAAAGGGGTTGGCGCGCTGCCATGTGAAGGCGCGGCGATTTTCGGGCGGCAAGGATTCAGGCAGGAAAAACAGTCCGAAGGCGAAGTTTAGCCCCGCAAACCCTGCAGCAGCAAAAAACGGCAGGCGGATGTCTATCGCGCCCAGTAGCCCCCCAAGCGCGGGGCCAACGATAAAGCCGATGCCGAAGGTCGCCCCCATGATGCCGAAGTTTTTGGCGCGATCCCCGGGGGCGCTGATATCGGCAATATAGGAGGTGGCGGTGGCCACCGTCGCCCCTGCAATCCCCGCCACCAAACGGCCAATAAAAAGCACGGCAAAACTGGCGGCAAAACCCATGATGATATAATCAACAAACAAAGCCGCAATGCCGATCAGCAGCACCGGTCGGCGGCCCAGATGGTCGGACAAATTGCCCAGAATTGGCAGGAACAAAAACTGCATAATGGCATAAACCGAAGCCAGCGCCGCGCCGTAAAGCGCCGCATCCGACACGCTGGCAATGCCGAGATCCGCCAATAGCGCCGGCATAATCGGGAAGATAAGCCCAATGCCGATCGCATCCACAAAGATAGTGGCAACGGCAAAACCCATGCCTGCTTTATGGCCGCGCTTATTCATGCGCCACCATAAAAAAGGCCCCGCCGGGTGGCGAGGCCTTTTTGTAGTGATATATTGCGATACTCAAGTGCCGTGGCGGATGAGCAGATCGTGGTGATCGCCCACCCGGCGCGCCGCAGCGGCCTTGTGATGATCGGCAGCATCCTTGGCGTCTTCCTCGGCGATGCGATGGAATTCTTCCAGCACCTCCTTGGTGACTTCGCTTTTGGGCAAAGCATTTTCAGCCAGCACCGAAACACCCTCGGCCGAGATCTCGGCAAAGCCGCCGGTCACGAGGTATTCGGTGGTTTCGCCACCAACAACCACGCTCACATAGCCCGGGCGAAGGGTGGAGACGACCGGAACATGCCCGGGCATCGCCACCATTTCACCCTCGGTGCCGGGAATTCCGACGCTTTCGGCCTGCATAGAGGCCAGCCTGCGCTCGGGAGACACGAGGTCAAATTGCATTGTATCAGCCATTAGTGGCCTCCTTTATGCAGCTTCCGCAGCCATTTTCTCGGCTTTGGCGATCACATCATTGATACCGCCAACCATATAGAACGCGGCCTCTGGCAGGTGGTCAAACTCGCCGGCAACCACGCGCTTGAAGCTGTCGATGGTTTCGTCCAGCGGCACCTGAATGCCGTCAGAACCGGTAAACACCTTCGCAACATCGAATGGCTGACTGAGGAAACGCTGGATTTTACGCGCACGGGTCACGGTCATTTTGTCTTCTTCCGACAATTCGTCCATGCCCAGAATGGCGATGATATCCTGAAGCGATTTGTAGCGTTGCAGGATGCCCTGAACGTCACGCGCCACGTTATAATGCTCGTCGCCAACCACCAGCGGATCAAGGATCCGCGAGGTTGAGTCGAGCGGATCAACCGCCGGATAAATACCCAACTCGGAGATCGCACGGTCAAGAACCGTCGTCGCATCAAGGTGTGCAAAGGATGTCGCAGGGGCCGGGTCGGTAAGGTCATCCGCAGGCACATAAATCGCTTGCACGGAGGTGATTGAGCCAGCTTTTGTCGAGGTAATCCGCTCCTGCAT
>WFUK01000412.1 GCA_015485015.1 Paracoccaceae bacterium
CCAATATAAACGATGCCCGCTTCGTCGAGGTTGCGCAAAGCTTCCTCGCCGACATTCGGAATATCGCGGGTGATTTCCTCTGGCCCAAGCTTGGTATCGCGCGCCGCAACCTCGAATTCCTCGATATGGATCGAGGTGAACACGTCGTCTTTCACGATGCGCTCGGAGATCAGGATCGAGTCCTCGTAGTTGTAGCCCTGCCACGGCATAAAGGCCACCAGCACGTTTTTACCCAAGGCCAATTCGCCCAGGTCAGTCGAAGGCCCATCCGCAATCACCTCTTGCTTATGCACCTTGTCCCCCACCTTTACCAGCGGACGCTGGTTGATACAGGTGTTTTGATTTGAGCGCTGGAACTTGCGCAAACGATAGATATCTACGCCCGGATCGCCAACTTCGAGGTCCTCGGTAGCGCGCACAACGATCCGCATCGCGTCCACCTGGTCCACAATACCACCACGCTTGGCGACAATCGCCGCGCCGGAATCCCGAGCCACAACTTCTTCAATGCCCGTGCCCACGTAAGGCGCTTCGGCCTTCACCAGCGGCACCGCTTGACGTTGCATGTTCGAGCCCATGAGCGCGCGGTTGGCGTCGTCATTCTCAAGGAATGGAATTAGCGAGGCCGCAACGGAGACCAACTGCTTGGGTGAAACGTCGATCAGGTCAATGTTTTCGGGCGGGTTGAGCATATGCTCGCCCGCTTGGCGGGTGGAAATCAGATCGCTGGTAAAGCGGCCCTCTTCATCCAAGCCCGCATTGGCCTGCGCCACCGTATAGCGCATTTCCTCGGTGGCCGACATATAGCGGACTTCATCCGTTACCTGACCATCCTTTACCGTGCGGTAAGGCGTTTCGATAAAGCCGTATTTATTCACCCGCGCATAGGAAGCCAACGAGTTGATCAGGCCAATATTCGGCCCCTCCGGCGTTTCAATCGGGCAAAGACGACCATAATGGGTTGGATGCACATCGCGCACCTCAAAGCCGGCCCGCTCCCGCGTCAGGCCACCAGGCCCAAGCGCTGAAAGGCGGCGCTTATGCGTGACCTCGGAAAGCGGGTTGTTTTGGTCCATGAACTGGCTGAGCTGCGAAGAGCCGAAGAACTCGCGCACGGCAGCGGCCGCGGGCTTGGCGTTGATCAGGTCTTGCGGCATCACGTTGTCGATTTCCACAGAGGACATGCGCTCGCGAATCGCGCGCTCCATGCGCAGCAGGCCAACGCGATACTGGTTTTCCATCAGCTCGCCCACGCTCCGCACCCGGCGGTTACCAAGGTGGTCAATATCATCGACCGAGCCTTTGCCATCGCGCAAATCAACCAAGCCTTTGATCACCGCGATGATGTCTTCCTTGCGCAGGGTGCGCTGGGTATCGGGCGCATCCAGTTGCAGGCGCATGTTCATTTTCACGCGGCCAACGGTGGAGAGATCAAAGCGGTCAGATTCAAAGAACATCGCGTCAAACATTTGCGACGCGGCTTCCACGGTCGGTGGCTCGCCCGGGCGCATAACGCGATAAATATCCAGAAGCGCTGTATTGCGGTTCAGGTTTTTATCCAGCGCCATGGTGTTGCGCATGTAAGGGCCGACATTGATATTATCGATATCCAGCGTCGGGATTTTGGTGACGCCATTATCGAGCAGGGTTTTCAGGGTGCCGCCAATAACGGTGCCGTCTTTATCCAGCTCTTCGGTGATCTCGCCACCCGCTTCAATCCAGATCTCGCCGGTTTCCTCGTTGATGATATCCTTGGCCGAAAAACGCCCCAGAATATTGTCAAACGGCATCAGAACTTCGGTAACTTCGCCCGCATCCACCAGCTTTTTCACCGTGCGCGGCGTAACCTTTTTGCCGGCTTCGGCAATCACTTCGCCGGTTTTGGCATCGATCACATCAAATGAAGGCTTGGTGCCTTTGATGCGCTCGGGGAAGAACTTGGTCGCCCAGCCCTTCTTTTTCTTGTTCAGCTTATAATCAACCGTATCATAATAGGCATCCATGATGCCCTCTTGATCCAGACCCAGCGCATAAAGCAAGGTGGTTACCGGCAGCTTCCGGCGGCGGTCAATACGGGTATAAACATTGTCTTTGGCGTCAAACTCGAAATCCAGCCAGGAGCCGCGATAGGGGATAATGCGGCTGGTAAACAAAAGCTTGCCCGAAGAGTGGGTTTTGCCTTTGTCATGGTCAAAGAAAACGCCAGGCGAACGGTGCATCTGGGAAACGATAACCCGCTCGGTGCCATTAACGATAAATGTGCCGATATCTGTCATAAGCGGCATATCGCCCATGAAAACTTCTTGCTCTTTGATGTCTTTCACGGTGCGGGCACCTGTGTCTTCATCCACATCAAACACGATCAGGCGCAGGGTCACCTTCAAGGGCGCGCTATAGGTCATATCGCGCTGCTGGCATTCCTCGACATCATATTTCGGCGCTTCCAGCTCGTATTTTACATATTCGATGCTGGCGGTATCGTTAAAATCCTTGATCGGGAACACCGAGTTGAACACGGCATTGATGCCCGCGTCATCAAGGGGCTGCCCCTTTTCGCCGGAATCCAGAAACAGATCATAGGAGCTTTTCTGCACCTCGATCAGATTTGGCATTTTTGCGATTTCTTCAATGTGACCGTAAAATTTACGGATACGTTTGCGACCTGAAAATGTCTGAGCCATGCTCTAATTCACCTTTTTCAACGCCCGACACATGATTGGGAACATGCATCTAAAGCCCTGCGGTTGGGCCGACCCATTCTTGCGAGATTCCCACGTCTCGCTTCCGGTCGGCTTGCACCTTTCAAGGGGTCTATTTTCAGGCCCCTTGAAAGACGCAAAATGCTGGACCCGCCAATAGCAGCGGATCCAGCTTTTTGTGCTTGGTTGCGGTTAAAAACCGCCCCGAATTACTTCAGTTCGACGGTTGCGCCTGCCGCTTCAAGCTTGCCTTTGATTTCTTCAGCTTCAGCTTTGTTAACGCCTTCTTTAACTTTGCCGCCTTCGTCAACCACAGCTTTGGCTTCTTTCAGGCCAAGACCGGTGATCGCGCGAACTTCTTTGATCACGCCGATTTTCTTGTCGCCCGCAGAAACGAGAACAACGTCGAACTCGTCTTTTTCTTCTGCAGCCGCGCCGCCAGCGTCACCGCCACCAGCCATTACAACAGCGCCACCAGCAGCTGGCTCGATGCCGTGCTCGTCTTTAAGGATATTTTTCAGTTCTACAGCTTCGAGAAGGGTCAGACCAACAATCTCATCAGCAAGTTTTTTCAGATCAGCCATAATTTGTGCTTTCCGTTTGTAAGTTTCAATTTGTTTCCGGTGCGGGTGTATCCCACAATACTCCGGTCATAAGTCGTAGAGATCACGCCGCCTGCTCTTCGAGGGTAGAAAGTATACCCGCGATATTGCTTGCAGGAGCGCCAACAGCGCCAGCGATGTCGCTTGCAGGGGCTGTAAGACAAGCAGCAATAGAGGCCAGAACCTCTTCACGGCTTGGCATAGCTGCCACAGCTTTAACACCGGCCGGGTCAAGCACCGTGCCACCCATGGTGCCGCCAAGAATAACGAGTTTATCGTTTTCCTTGGAGAACGCCTGAGCGACTTTGGCTGCGGCCACCGGATCTTCGGAGTACGCAAGCACAGCCTGGCCCTTGAGCAGATCACCCATTTCTTCAAATGGTTTTCCGCTCAAAGCGATTTTGGCGAGCCTGTTTTTGGCAACGCGAACCGTAGCGCCAGCGTCATTCATACGCAGGCGCAGGTCCGTCATCTCTGCAACTGTAAGACCGGTGTAATGTGCTACCACAATCACACCAGAGTCCGTGAAGATCTGGTCGAGTTCGCCGACCACTGCTTCTTTTTGGGCTCTATCCACAGATTTGCTCCAGTTTATGGAAGGGTTGCCCCCTCCGGCTCAAATTCACTGGCACTTATGCGCCAGCGTCTCGGTCCTTACGGAACCAGCCAAAACCTCGGGCCATCGGCCTATCAGTTTCTTTTGCTTCCATCTCAAGCAGGCAATTAAGCCTTTCGGCACCCGCTATCTCGGACGAAAGGCAGGCCCGAAGGCCCACCCAAACCCCTTACGGGGATCTCTTATTCGGCAGTCGCTGCCGCGATATCAAGGGTCACGCCCGGGCCCATGGTGGAGCTAAGCGCGATTTTCTTGATATATGTGCCTTTAGCCCCGCTTGGGCGGGCTTTATTCACCGCATTGATGATCGATTTAACGTTCTCGGCCAGCGCAGCCTCGTCAAAGGACGCCTTGCCAATACCCGCATGCACAACACCGGCTTTTTCGGCCTTGAACTGCACTTCGCCACCTTTGGCAGCTTCCACAGCGGCTTTGATGTCCATCGTTACCGTGCCAACCCGCGGGTTTGGCATCAGGTTGCGCGGACCAAGAATTTTGCCCAAACGACCAACGATCGGCATCATGTCAGGGGTTGCAATGCAACGATCAAAATCAAGGTTGCCGCCCTGAATGCTTTCCATCAGGTCTTCCGCGCCCACAATATCCGCGCCAGCGGCCTTTGCTTCTTCAGCTTTTGCATCACGGGCAAATACAGCCACACGAACGGTTTTGCCGGTGCCGTTTGGCAGCGCCACCACACCCCGAACCATCTGGTCGGCGTGGCGGGGATCAACCCCGAGAGCAAACACGATATCTACGGTTTCGTCAAATTTGGCAGTGGCATTGGCTTTTACCAGCGCAACCGCATCCTCAACGGAAACCTCGGACTTACCTTCAAATGCAGCTTTCGCAGCTGCAAAGCGTTTTCCTACGTTTGCCATGATCTAGCCTTTCACCTCGATACCCATCGAACGGGCAGAACCCATGATGATTTTTACAGCACCCTCGATGTCAACCGCATTCAGGTCTTTCATCTTGGCTTCGGCGATCTCTTTTACCTGCTTCACGGTAACCGAACCAACGATCTCGCGCGAAGGGGTGGTGGCGCCGGATTTCACATTGGCAGCCTTCTTGAGCATATAAGACGCGGGCGGCGTTTTAATGTCCATGGTGAAGGATTTATCAACATAATAGGTGATAATCGTCGGGCAGGGCGCACCGGCTTCCATCTCCTGGGTTTTGGCGTTGAACGCTTTACAAAACTCCATGATGTTCAGCCCGCGCTGACCCAATGCAGGGCCTACGGGTGGAGAGGGGTTTGCCTTACCGGCAGGCACTTGCAGCTTCATCGTGCCAGCTATCTTCTTGGCCATTGTGGCCTCCTTTGTTCATCATCGCCACTCTCGCGGCATGGTATAGTGGTGCGGTTATAGCCGTAGCCTTGACCTCCCACCGGGGTTAACACTAGGTGGCTTTTGACACCTGAGTGAATTCGAGTTCGACCGGCGTTGCGCGGCCAAAAATTGAGACGGTCACCTTAAGGCGGGCATTTTCCATATCCACCTCTTCAACCATGCCCGAAAAGCCCTCAAACGGCCCGTCGGTTACATTCACCTGCTCACCCACATCAAAGAAGATCAGGTTGCGCGGCGCATCCACGCTCTCGTCTACCTGATTGAGAATGCGGGACACCTCGGCATCGCGCATCGGCGACGGGGTGTTTTGCGCGCCGAGAAATCCGGTAACGCGGTTGATATTGTTAATCGCGTGATAGGCGCGGTCGGTCATTTCCATTTTGACCAAAACATAACCCGGCATAAAGCGGCGCTCGCGCGTTACCTTTTTGCCACGGCGCATTTCCAGAACCTCTTCTGTGGGCACCAGAACCTGTTCGATTTCATCTTCGAGGCCCTTTTGGACAATAGCCTCCTCGATCGCTTCTGCGATTTTCTTTTCGAAATTCGAAAGGACGCTTACCGAATACCAGCGTTTCGCCATTTTTGCCCGTGCCTTCAATGCTGTAGCTTGCACTACGATTTATCTTTAGTTCTCAAGGGGTTACCCCCTGCCTGCCAAACAAACCAAAGCGCGCCAACGAATCGCAGCGCGCAGTCTTGAGAGAAGAGCTTTGCCTATAGCTGTCTTTTACCCTCAGTTCAAGAGGCAGCGACGGCCAAAACGCCTTCCAAACCGGTGCGAATAAGCAGGTCTACCAGAAAGAAAAAGATCGCGGCAAAAAATGCCATGGTGAATACCATTGCGGTCGTCACCAAAGTTTCGCGCCGCGTGGGCCACACAACCTTGGAAATTTCCGAGCGCACTTGCTGGATAAACTGGAATGGATTTGCCTTTGCCATATCAGGCTCCTGATGAGGGTAAATAAAGTTGTCAGACAAATACGCACTTAACCGCAAAAGTGCAAGCCCCCGCCCCAAACAAGGCGCGGGGGTCAATCTCTCAAGCTAAGCCAGCCCGAGCCGCTGGGCCACACCCGCACCATAAGCCGGGTCTGCCTTGCTGAAATGCCCGATCTGGCGGCGGGCGATATCCTCCGGCACGCCCTGCATTTCAGCCGCAATGGTATCGAGCAGCCGCCCGCGCTCGTCTTCCGGCATCAAGCGAAACAAATCACCGGCTTGGGTGTAATCATCATTGCCCTCGCGGTGGTCATAGCGGTCCGCCGCGCCGGTAATCGCCAAAGGCGGCTCTTTTGCAGACGGGTCTTCCACTGGCCCGCCGTAACTGTTTGGCTCATAGTTCACGGCCCCGCCGCCATTACCATCAAAGCGCATGGCGCCATCACGCTGGTAATTGCGAACCGGACAGCGCGCCGCATTTACAGGCAGGTGCTGGTGGTTGGCCCCGACCCGATACCGCTGGGCATCGCCATAAGACAATATCCGCATTTGCAGCATTTTATCAGGGCTATGGCCAATGCCGGGCACGATATTGGCAGGGGTAAACGACGCCTGCTCGACCTCGGCAAAATAATTGTCGGGGTTGCGATTCAGCTCCATCACGCCCAGATCGATCAACGGGAAATCCGCGTGCGGCCAAACCTTGGTGAGGTCAAACGGGTTGTAATCCGTGGCTTCCGCCTCGGCTTCGCTCATAATCTGCACCTTCAGCTTCCAGCGCGGGAAATTCCCCGCTTCAATCGAATCGTAAAGATCGCGCTGGTGGCTCTCGCGATCCGCCGCAATGATCGAGCCGGTCTCGGCGTTGTTCGCAATCCCCTGCTCGGTTTTGAAGTGGAATTTCACCCAGAATCGCTCGCCCGCATCATTGATCAGGCTATAGGTATGCGATCCATAACCGTTCATATGCCGATAAGATTTCGGCTGCCCACGGTCCGACATAAGGATGGTAACCTGATGCAGGCTTTCGGGCGAGTGCGACCAGAAATCCCACTGCATGGTGCCCGAGCGCAGGTTGCTGCGCGGGTCGCGCTTTTGGCTATGGATAAAATCCATGAATTTGTAAGGGTCGCGAATAAAAAACACAGGGGTATTATTGCCGACAAGATCAAAATTGCCCTCGTCGGTGTAAAATTTCACCGCAAAGCCGCGCACATCACGCTCGGCATCCGCAGCGCCCTTTTCACCCGCCACGGTGGAAAAGCGGATAAACAGATCGGTCTCCGCCCCGGGCTGAAACAGCCCTGCCTTGGTGTATTTGGTAATATCGCCATTAATTTTCAGCCTGCCATAGGCCCCCGAGCCTTTGGCATGCACCACCCGCTCGGGAATGCGCTCGCGGTTAAAATGGGCGTGCTTTTCAAATAGCTGCCAATCTTGCGCCAAAAGCGGCCCGCGCGGGCCGGCGGTCAGGCTGTTTTGGTTATCGGCCACAGGCGCGCCGTTATTTGTGGTCATCACAGGACATTTGGACATTTTCTTTCCTCCGGTAAGTTGATGAACCCAATCTAGGCGCAGCCTTGCAATAAGTGAAATATATTGATATTATTAATTTAATAGGATTTGCTTATGAATATTCGAGACCTGAAATATGTGGTCGCCCTAAAAGACCACCTGCATTTTGGCCGCGCCGCCGAGGCCTGCCATGTGAGCCAGCCTGCGCTGAGCGGCCAGATCGCCAAGCTCGAGGCCCGCCTCGGCGTGGCCCTGTTTGAACGCAGCAAAAAAACAGTGCGGATTACGCCAATTGGCGAAAAGATCGCCGCGCGGGCCGAGGCCCTGCTGCTGATCGCGGATGAAATCGAGACCACCGCCCGCGCCGCCACAGATCCGCTATCCGGCCCGTTTCGCCTTGGCATGATCGCCACCATCGGTCCCTATCTGGCCCCGCGCATTCTAAGCGAGGTCCACCGCCTTTTGCCCGCGCTCACCCTCACCCTCGTTGAGGGCATGACCCATGATCTGGAAGCGCAACTAGAGGCAGGCCAGCTTGACGCCGTGGTGCAAGCCACCCTGCCCCGCAGCCCGACCTTGGCGCATCAGCCGCTTTACGAGGAGCCGTTTTTGGTGGCGCTACCCCAAGGCCATGCGCTGGCCAAGCAAGCCCGCATCCGGCTTTCAGAAATCGACGATACCGAGTTGCTGCTGCTTTCTGACGGCCACTGCCTGCGCGATCAGGTGCTGGGGGCTTGCGGAGCCAATGCGGCCACGGTCAACACCCGCGAAACCAGCTTGGAGACCCTGCTGGCGCTGGTAGCAGCCGGAGATGGCGTAACCCTGCTGCCCGCCATGGCCGCACGCCAAGGGCCGCTGGAGCTAAGGCCCGTGGCAGGCACGGGGGCGGCGCGGCAGGTCTGCCTCGTGCATCGCCAAAGCTTCCCCCGCCCCGAGGTGATCGGGGCTTTGGCTGAAATCCTCCGAAAGGCAGGCCATGGCTAGGCTTCCAGAATTTGTGCAGCATCTCGGCGTGATCTCTGACCGGGGTAGCAAATATGCGGTCAGCGGCGGGGCAGTGCGCTCACAAGCTGATATCAAGGCCTTTTTGAAGCGCCTGAAGCGGGCCAAGAAGTTCGCCAAGGCCAGCCATAACACATGGGCAGCGCGGCTGGCGGATGGCACCGAGATTAAAAATGACGACGGCGAAGGTGGCGCGGGCATGATTATCTTGCAGATGATGGTGCGGGAG
>WFUK01000413.1 GCA_015485015.1 Paracoccaceae bacterium
AGCGCCGCTGCCTTTTGGGGGCTGACACCCCGCCGCAATTGCGCTACTCCCGCATTATGTGATTTGATATCCGAAGTTTTGGAGCCGATATGACCCGTGATCTGTCCGATAAATCCCAGCGCCACCCCGAAAAGGCCCATAAGCCCGATACGCCGATTTTGCGCAAGCCAAGCTGGATCAGGGTAAAGGCACCCACCTCGCAAGGTTACCGCGACACCAAAAAAGTGTTGCAAGACAATGACCTGACCACGGTTTGCGCCGAGGCGGGCTGCCCGAATGTGGGAGAGTGCTGGGAGCAAGGCCACGCCACGATGATGATCATGGGCGATATCTGCACGCGGGGTTGCTCGTTTTGCAATATCGCCACGGGGCGGCCGGATAAGCTAGATGTATTCGAGCCGGGGCGCGTGGCAGATGCGGTGGCCAAGCTCGGGCTGAACCATGTGGTGATTACCAGCGTGGACCGCGACGACCTTAAGGATGGCGGGGCCGAGCATATCGCCCAGACCATCCGCGCCATCCGGCACCGTTCGCCGAAATCCACCATCGAGGTGCTAACGCCGGATTTCCTGAAATGCGGGCCGGACGCGCTGGAAACCGTGGTCGCCGCCAAGCCCGATGTGTTTAACCATAATCTGGAAACCGTGCCCGGGCTTTATCCGAGCGTGCGGCCCGGCGCGCGGTATTTTGCCAGCCTGCGCCTGCTTCAGCGGGTGAAGGAGCTTGATCCGAGCCTGTTTACCAAATCCGGCATCATGGTTGGGCTTGGAGAAGATAAACAAGGCGTCGGGCAGGTGATGGATGATCTGCGTGCCGCCGATGTGGATTTCCTCACCATCGGGCAATATTTGCAGCCCACCCCCAAGCACCACGCCGTGCTGCGCTTTGTATCGCCGGAGGAATTCAAAAGCTATGAAAGTGCCGCCTATGGCAAAGGGTTTTTGATGGTGTCTGCCACGCCGCTGACCCGCTCCAGCTATCATGCGGGCGATGATTTTGCCCGGCTCCAAGCCGCCAGATCGGCCAAAACCGGCACGCTTTAGCGGCGAATACCTTTATTAACCGTCAGCCATTCCGGCCAGCCAAATAGCTGTTCAAAGCCGAAAATGAGCAGCGATATCACGATAATCACGGCGATCCACTTTAGCCGCTTCGGGCTTGGTGGATTTTGCAGCAAGCGCCGCATCCGCAAGAGCCAGAGCATATTCATGCGTTGAATTGCACCTTGCCGATATAGGGCAGGTTCCTGTTTCGTTGAGCATAATCAATGCCATAGCCGACCACAAATTCATCGGGAATTTCAAAGCCGATCCAATCCGCCCTGACACCGGTTTCCCGCCGCGAGGGCTTATCCAGCAAAGCGCAGGTCATCAGCCTTGCGGGCTTGCGGGATTTCAGCAGATGCAGCACATGATCCAATGTGTGGCCGGTATCGACGATATCCTCGACCACCAAAATATCGCGCCCCTCGATCTCGCCGCGCAAATCCTTTAAGATCCGCACCTCGCGCGAGCTTTCGGTGGAGTTGCCATAGGAGCTGGCTTCGAGAAAATCGACCTCGACCGGCAGGTCCAGCTCCCGCACAAGATCAGCGATAAACACAAAGCTGCCGCGCAGCAGGCCAACCACAACCAGCTTATCGGTGTCTTTGAAATGCTCGGAAATCTCCTTGGCGAGGGCTTCGGCCCGCGCAGCAATGGATTTTGCCGAAATCATTTCGATAATTTCGTAATTTGAGTGATCCATACCCTTGCCCTTTTGATTCGAAAGCACTCTATTGCAGCTCAAACCATTCGTCACCCCCGAGAGACAATATGCCCTCCCATTCCGAACACCGCCCCATGCCCTATAGCCCGCAGCAGATGTTTGATCTGGTGGCGGATATCGGCAAATATCCGGAATTCCTGCCATGGTGCAGCGGCGCGCGCATCCGCTCCACCCGCGAAATCGAGGGCGGCTCGGTGGTGGAGGCGGATCTGATTATTTCGTTCAAGCTGTTTCGCGAGCGCTTTACCAGCCGCGTGACCCTGCATCCGGCAGCGCAAAAGATCGAGGTGGAATATCTTGATGGCCCGTTCAAATACCTGATCAACCATTGGCATTTTATCCCGTCGGAAACCGGCTGTATTGCCGATTTCCATGTGGATTTCGAATTCAAATCCAAGGTGCTGCAAGGGGTGATCGGCGTGGTGTTTGGCGAGGCGATGCGCCGGATTGTGCGCGCCTTCGAGGATCGCGCCAAGGCGCTTTACGAGCTGTGATCATAGGCGCGCTCGCCATGCGCCGAAATATCCAGCCCGCGCTCCTCAACCTCTTTTGACACCCGGATCGGGATGAAGATTTTGACCACATAAACCACGATAAACGTCACCACGATGGTATAGGCCCCGACCACGCCAAGGGTGGTAAGCTGCGCGGCCCATGTGGCCCCGCCAAATACCGCGATCATCAGCGAGCCAAATATCCCGCCCACACCATGCACCGCAAAAACATCCAGCGTATCGTCGATTTTGATGATGTTTTTAATGACATGGCAGGCTTCCTGGGTGATCACCCCGGCAATCGCTCCGATCAGCATCGCCTGCATCGGTCCCACCGAGCCGGAAGCGGGGGTGATCGCGGCCAGCCCCGCAATCGTGCCGGTGACCAGCCCCACCATCGAGGCCTTGCCATAGCGAATGCGCTCCCATAGCGCCCAGGTCAGCGAGGCAGTGGCGGCTGAAATATGGGTTACCACCAGCGTCATGCCCGCCGCCGCGCCGGCCGAAAGCTGCGAGCCGGCATTAAAGCCAAACCACCCGACCCAAAGCATCGCCGCCCCGAGCATCACATAGCCCGGATTATGCGGCGGCTTGTTTTTCACCAGCCTTGGTCCCAGCACAAAAGCAACCACAAGCGACGCCAAGCCAGCGGTTTCATGCACCACAATCCCGCCCGCCAGATCGACCGCGCCCATCTCCAGCGCCCAGCCGCCCGCCGCCCAAAGCCAATGCACCACCGGCGAATAAACCACCAGCATCCAAAGGCCCGAAAACGCCAGCACAAAACCAAAGCTGATCCGCTCGACATAAGCGCCGATGATC
>WFUK01000414.1 GCA_015485015.1 Paracoccaceae bacterium
CCCAAAACAGTGAAGCTGACTGTCACTATAATCAGTCAGGCAATCCTAAAACCACCAAACCTAAGTAACATGATATACAAATAGTCCGAACTCCGTTCGAAACCCAAACCACCCGCATATCTCTTCGTTTTTCTATTCAATTTCAAAGAGCGCAGAGACAAAAGCATTGGTTGCGCTCTTCGCGCATCCGCCGCTTTATTTCGTCTCTGTAAACCTGCAACCAACTCCGCATCGCGTTGTTCGCTGCCTGTGAGTGGTTATCTAGGGCCTAGCTTCGAGTCGCGCAAGCGGTTTTTTCGGTTTTTTGACAAAAAAGTGAAAAAAGTTTTCCGACTGGTATAGAACGGCATTCAGACCCCAAGATATAGCAAGATTTGTTGAGGGTAGCTGTGTTGTAATCCTGCGAGGCAGGCCGCCCCTAAGAAAGGAAATTCTGGAATGACGGAGGATTCAGCCCATCGGGCGCAATATCATCAGCGCTTGCAGCGGGTTATTGACCATATCAACGCCAATCTTGATACAGCACTTGATCTTGACACCCTCGCCGAGGTTGCCTGCCTTTCGCGCTTTCATTGGCACCGGATATATCACGGCCTAACCGGCGAGACCATTCACGCCACGGTGAAGCGCCTCAAGCTCAATCGAGCCGGCCAGCAGCTGAAAAGCGGGGCCAGCCTCGCGGAGATCACACGCCATGCGGGCTATAGCAGCGAGACCGCCTTTGGTCGCGCCTTCAAGGCCCAGACAGGCCATAGCCCGGCTGCGTTTCGCGCTTCGCCAGATACAGCAGCCGCCCCTGCCAGCCTCAGGCTTGAAAGCTTCGCCACCCGCCTGCAAACCGAAAATCTTCCGGTGCGCATCGCCCCCCTGCCCGCGCGGCGGCTTGCGGTGCTGCACCAAACCGGCCCTTATAATGGCAGCCCTGTATTTGCCAAGCTTCTGCCGGCGGCACAGGCGCAGGGCCTTCCGGATCAGCCGATTTTCGGGCTGTCTTATGATGACCCCGCTTTGGTGCCGCCCGAAAGCCTGCGCTCGGCAGCGGGGGTGGAGCTTGCGCCCGATACCACGCCCGCCCCGCCGCTGGCGCGGCTCGACCTCCCCGCCAGCCGCACGGCTACCTTTGCCTATCGCGGTCCCAACGAGCGTCTCGGATTGGCTTATGACTGGATTTTCGGCCATTGGTTCCCTGCCTCGGGCGAGGCCCCGGCCAACCTGCCCGCGCTGAGTATCTATTATGACAACCCGCAAACCACTGCGCCCGAAGACCTACGCACCGATATCTGCATCCCGCTTGACGAAAGGACATCCGATGCAAGCCAAGCTTGACCTGAAAAAACAACACAAAGAGATTTACGCCCCCTCCTCCAAAAAGGTCTCGATGCTCGACCTAGGCCCGATGAACTACCTTATGGTGGATGGCAAGGGCGCACCGGAAAGCCCGGACTATGCCCGCGCGGTAGCGGCGCTTTTTGCGGTGTCCTACACGATGAAATTTATCACCAAAAAGGGATCACGCGCGCTGGATTACGGGGTGATGCCGCTAGAGGGCCTGTGGTGGGCCGATGATATGGCGCATTTTTCCAGCGCACGCGACAAAAACCAATGGCAATGGACGATGATGATTCGCCAGCCGGATTTCATCACCGTGGCGGATATCGAGGCGGCCCTTGCCGCCACCGCCAAAAAGAAATCTCCGCCCGATACCAGCGGGTTACGGCTTGAAACCTTCATCGAAGGCCCCGCTGCACAAATCCTGCATATCGGCCCGTTTGAGGATGAAGGTCCGACCATCGCGCGGCTCCATGCGGAGATTGAAGCCGCAGGCCACCGGCTTTCCGGCAAACATCACGAGGTTTACCTGTCAGATATCCGCCGCGCCGCCCCCGAAAAGTGGCGCACCATCCTGCGCCAGCCTTTCTCACCGTAAGGTGATTGTGTGCGTGGGCAAAAAAAGGTTACACTTGGCAAAATACCTAACAGGGAGAAAAGCATGCGTAGCCTCTTAGCCACCACCATCCTCTTAATGGCCAGCCCATTAGCGGCCCAAAACATCATGTCGGTCTCTGTGCCGGAAACGGTAGATGATATGGAATTTGCCGTTGAAAGCGCGATTCTCGACATGGGGCTGACCATCGATTTTGTGAGCTATACGGGCGATATGCTTTCCCGCACCATGGCCGATGTCGGCTCGGATGTCGAAATATTCTCGGGCGCAACGCTCTATAATTTCTGCTCGGCCCGCATATCGCGCCAGGTGCTGGAGGCCGACCCGACCAATGTCGCCTATTGCCCCTACACGATCTTTGTCTATTCGCTACCCGACAATCCGGACGAAACCATTATCGGCCACCAAATCTATCCCGGCGATTCCATGGCCCCCGCAAATGCCTTGCTTGATGAAATCATCGCCAGCGCCACACAATAGAGATAGGAACCCCCCGCCCAACACCACAGGGTGGGGCTTTCCCCTCCAGGCACCGACCAAACAGGCCGCTATTTTTGCAGTGATCCCGGCCACAAAATGCTAGATCAGACGGGATTGTTTATGCTGGGTTAAACGGCTCTGTCTCATGCTGCCCATTATAGCCTCTTTTTAGGCTATCTGGGTCCGCCCTTATCGTAAATATCCAGAAAAATGGTACCAGCGCCCTGATTTGAACAGGGGGCCTCTTGATCCACAATCAAGCGCTCTAACCTACTGAGCTACGCCGGCACTGTTGGGTGAATTACAACCGATCAGGCTTGGTTGCAAGTCCAATTTGCTTGCAAATGGCGGATTTGGGCGCTAGGCCGTTGGCAAAGCGAAAAGGAAATAGCATGGGCATTAACAAACAAAGCGAAATTGCCGCCAATTTGCAAATCGGACCGACGGATCAAGGCATGGTTCGGCTCTATATCGAAACCGAATCCATAGACATCCCGCTGGATTTCGAACCCGAAGAAGCCGAAGAGATAGCCGAAGAATTGCGCGCCGCCGCCCAGCGCGCCCGTGTGGTCAAGGGCTAGATCAGCCCCAATGCCGCAAGACGCGCTTTGTAGCGATCCCGCAAGGCCGCGCTGCTATATTCGCGCTCCATCAGCTTTTGCCCTGCCTTGGCCCGGGCATCGCGCTCGGTTTGATTGAGCAAAACCTGCTGCATGGTTTTGGCCAGCGCTTCGTGATCGATCTCGGCCCAAAAGGCGTGGTTCAGCGGATAGATCGATTCGCCCGACCGCACATTTCGCTTCCGCCACGGCACCGGAAATGCGGTTTTATCTGTGCAAAAATCCTGTGTGCCGGAATAATCCGTGCTGATCACCGGCGTGCCGAGCTTCATCGCATAGGCCGGCAAATAGCCAAAACCTTCGGCGCGGTGGGGCGATACCAGCGCCGTAACCGCCGAGATCAGCCCCAAAAACTGCGCGAAGGGCAAATAGGTTTGCCACAGGATAATCCGGCTATCCTTGGCCGCGATTTTTTTGATAATCCCCAACTGTTGCTCGGGATCACCCCAATGATCCTTCAGCATCGGCGTGGTTTTTACAATCAGCCGCACATCTTGCCGCCCCTCAAAAGCCAACTGAAAGGCCAGCACGGCTGCCAAAGGGTTTTTTCGCGCCACCGAGGAATGCATATCAAAACTGGTCAGAAATACCGGCTGATCAGCCGCAATCCCCAATTCGGAAAGATCAAACGGCTGGATTTCGGGCAAATCAAACCCCTTGCCAACCCATGTAACCGGCCGATCAAATTCGGCCTGATACAGGCGCTGCACATAGCGCGACGGCACCCAGATCTCATCCAGCACCTCGCCCGCCAGCCGATGGGATTGCGGCACTTCCTCCATTTCCCACAGCAAAAACCCGATATGAAACGCCCCGTCTCGATGATGCATGAGCATTTGCCGAGGTATCGCATCCGCATTGGCATGGTGCAGAAAAACCGGTTTTTCGGGCACAACCCCCGCCAGCGCCTCGATCGACATTTTCTGGTTTTGCCCCAGCCCCGTTTCGCTATCCGGCCCACCGGTGATGGCAATCCTCGCGGGCAGTGCCGCGTCAGGCACCCCCGCCAGATCTGCCAGCATCGGATATCCACCGCGCACAAGGCCTGCAAACCAGCGTTTCAGCTCGTGGCTATCCCACGGCGTGCGCAGCGCCTCCATATCCTTTACCCGCGCATAGGCCAGCACCGCGATCAGCAATTCCAGGCGGCTTAATCCGCCAGCCCCGGGGGTAATTTCTTGCACCAGCCAATCGCGCAGGCTCGGCTCTACCGATTTCGCCGCCCCGAAAAACCGGGCGTATTTTTTGATTCGGTGCAGCGCATCGGCGCGCGATTTTGGCGAGCTGCCAGCCTGGATTCGAGGCGGCACAGCCCCAAGCGGCAAGGCGTGACCCACGGTTTCGGGGGCATGATCCACATACCATTTCGCATAGGCCCGCCGGCTGGTCTCATCGCCCAGCGGAAATTTCGCCTCCAACCGGCGCTCAAAGCGCAGATGGCGCATGAAGCCCGTTATCGGCACCTGCGGGTCTTGTCGCCCTCCGTGATCCTTAAAGGCCTGCAACACCGCGTCTCCCCTTGCGGTTTGAAACGCCGGCAGCCGCGCTTCGCCAAAGGCCTCGATGATGGCGATCAGCTCTGCGATATCCTTGGCGAGCGCCGAATCAGGCGCTAATCGATCATAGGCCGAGCGCAGCCAAAGCGGCGTGAGCCGCATGCCCCCCTCCCCGCCCTGGCTCGCCGCCAGCCGGATATTGGCCAGATCCGCCTGTTCGGCGGATATCGGCTCGGGCCGGTGGCCCAATATCGGCGCCACCACCGCTGCGGCGCCACCAGCCTGCCTGCGCAAGCATATCTTGCGCCATGCACCAATTTTCAGCCCCAGCGCCAGCGCCACAAATACCAGGTGCCGGGGCCGCCATAGCTGCGACGGCTGAAAAACCACCACGGCCTGAGCAGAGCCTTTCAGCGCCCCCCAAGCCAGCCGAATCCGCCGCCATTCCTCCAGCCGCCGATGCTTCCAGCGTTTTTGTTTTATCTCGCCAAACCCCAGCCCCTCGGGATAAAGCACCAGCGCATCGGGGGTCTCGACGCTCAGGCGCAAGCGATCCGGCTCATAAACCCGCTTGGTATTAAAATGCAAAAGATCGGGGCTATAGGCGGGCTGAAACGCGGTGGCTGGCCGCACCTCATGCCCCGCCGCCACCAGATGGCCGATCACATCGCGCGCTTGCGCGGCGCTCTTGCAGCCATTGGGCGGCAAGGGGGCAATTACGCGGATTGTTGTGGCGGCCATAGGGCGATTTCCGTTTGTTTCCATCGCCTCACGGCGGCTTGATGAAGGTTTATTCGATCCCCCCTTCAAAAACCACCCAAAAGGCACTATCTGTATGAGCGGCGGGTGCTGGTCGTTTTGTGCAAAGGACCCATCCTAGTGGCCTTAATCTTTTGAAAGGGAGCTGGCTCTGTGACTGGCCGTGGCCTATCTCATCTCGCACCCACCTGGTACTCCAGGCTCATAAGGATCAGACCCCTTCACGAATGCTCCGGGCCCGCCACCAAATTTTCCGGATTTTTCCGATGAACGATATCACCGCAAAAAAGCAAGCCGCGCGCAAGGCGGCCATGGCCGCGCGCAAGCTGGCGCATGACAGCGCAACGGGCGCAGGCGGTGCTGCGGCGGGGCATCTGCTGGCCTGGCTTGAAACAAAGCCCGAAATCACCTCGATCTCGGGCTACATGCCGATCCATTCGGAGCTGGATATCCTGCCTGCCATGCGGGCGCTGCACGCGCGCGGCTATGCCATATCCGTACCGGTGATTATGGCCAAGGCCCAGCCGCTGCGGTTTCGCCGATGGACCCCCGAAACCACTCTGATCAAAGGCCCGTTTGGCGCGATGGTGCCGAAAACCGGAGCATGGCAGCGCCCTGATCTACTGCTATGCCCGATGCTGGCCTTTGATGGCAGCGGCCAGCGCATGGGCTATGGCGGCGGGTTTTATGATCGCACGATTGCGGCGCTTTCACCGGTGCGCGCCTTGGGCTATGCCTATGCCGCGCAGCAGGTGGAAAGCCTGCCCCATGAGGCCACGGATATGGCGCTGGAAGGGATCATCACCGAAAACGGGATTATATGGTCGGGGTGATGAAATCCGGAAAAATGCCGGATTCATCCATATAGGGCCGCACATCCTCGCCCTTGAACATGCCATGATCCTCGACCAGCAGGGTCTTGAACCCCGCCGCCGCGCCGCCCAGAATATCGGTGTGCAATGTGTCGCCGATCATCAGCACCCGCTCGGGCGGCACCGGGCCAAAACGCCGCGCCGCTTCGGCAAAAACCTCGGCAAACGGCTTGCCGAAAAACTGCGGCTCAATGGCGGTTTCATTGGCCAGCCAATGGGCATAAAGCCCGGGCTGGCGCACAAAGCCATGCTCATAGCCCGCCACAATATCAGGATTGCCCACCAGCACAGGGCGCGGATTTTGCCGCAGGCTTTCCACCAGTTGCGCCTGTAGCGCATCATTCCAGATCTCGCTGCCAATCAGCAAAAACCCCTCGGCCTTGGCAAAGCTGTCCGGATCGTCTTCCAGCAGGGTGATCTCGGCGTCCAGCCCGTCAAACGACGCGCCTTTCGGGGCCATCGCCCCCCAGCGCAGGGCGGGCATGCTGCGCAGATGGGCCGCCAGCGCATCGCGGCTGGAAATGATATCCTCGGCAGCAAAATTATAGCCGTAGCGCTTATATTTCGCGCGCGCCACATGGCCGGGATAACTGGCACCATTGGTTAGCACGATGGTGCGCTTGCCCAGCGCTTGCAGCATATCCACCCGCGCCGCCGCGCCCGGCACGGGGGAAAAGCCGATATTCAGCACGCCAAAAGCATCAAACAGGAATACATCAAAATCATCGGCCAATTCGCCCAAATGATCCACCCGCACACGGCTTCCCTGCGCTTTGGCTTTGGGCAGACGATTACGGATATTTTCATATTGGGCAAAAGCCCAGCCGGTATTGTTCATCAAACCCTCATGTGGCGCGCGGCCAGCCTATCTAAACCGGATGGAATTCAGCGCCTGTGCGGCTTCGAATTCCAGAATATCCACTATTTGCTCCATTTCGTTGTTTTTCACAACCGTATTCATCACCACCAGCAGGCCATTTACGCTATCGGGATCAGGGATTGCGACAACGCGCAAAATAATCAGCCCATCCGCGCCGCCATCATATTTTGCCACCACCTCGATCGCCGCATACGGGCCGACCTCAAAAGTTTGCAATACCAGCACCTCGGAGCGCTCCAGATCGGGAATCGAGGTTTCCAGCGCTTGCTGAAGCAGGTTTCGCGCGCCCTGCAGCCGATCTTCCATCGGAGCCATATCAAGGGTAAACGGCACGATCTGGATGTTGGAGCGCACCTGCTCTTCAAGGGTGGTAAAGGTGACCTTCACAATACCGGTGCCGCCTGGAGCCGGATCAAAGAACATCTTGCGGTCATCAGAGGTCGGATACACAATTTCGAAAGCGCGCGGCACGGCGATATTATACTTTGCGGCAAAAGCATCATCGACCACAAGGCGCCTGCCAATGGTCAGGCCATCAATGACCAGTGGGCTAAATGTCACGCTCGGACCCTCGCTTTGGGCCGCGACTTGCAGCGGGGATAAAAGGGTGGCGGCTAATAGAAACTTGGTAAAAAGGCTTTTCATTTTGAATTTCTCTCCAATAATTCAAGCCCAGCCTATCCAGCCGCTTGACCAAGGTCAACTTCGCCGCGACATTTGCACGGCAATGATGCCCAAAGAGATAATCACCACCCCGAAAAGATCCTGCGCCGAGAGCGATTCCCCCACCACAATCGCCGCGATCGCCACGCCGAAAAACGGGTTGAGAAAATGAAAGCTGGTGGCGCGGATGGCGCCGATGCGGTCCACCAGCAAAAACCAGATCAAGGTCGCCAACACCCCCGGCACCAGCGTGGTATAGGTAAAGGCCAGGCCAAGCTGCCATGTCCAGTCCACCCGCCATGTTTCAAACAGCAGCGAGGCCGGAAACAGCGCCGCACTCGCAACCAGCATTTGCAGCCCCACCACCATCAGCACATTGCCCGAGCTAACCGCGCCACGCACCAAAAGCGTGGCGAGGCTAAGCGCGCCAACCCCGATAAACGCCAGCAAAACGCCGATCAAATCCGCGCCCCCCGATAGCCGCGCCGACATGATAACCAGCACCCCTGCCAGCCCCGCCGCCAATCCGGCAAAACCAAGCCATGAGAGCTTTTCCCGAAAGATAATCCAGCTCAAAAGCGCCACCAGCAGGGGCAGCAGGCTGGCGATGATCGCGGCCAGTCCGGCCTCGATCCATTGCATGGCCACAAAATTCGCCCCGAGATATACGCCGTTTTGCAATACACCAAATAGCGCCACTGCCAGCCACTGTTTGCGCGTCAGGCGAATGCGCTGGCCGAGTATTCTGGCAATCGCCATCGCCAGCAAGCCCGAGATCAGGAACCGCACGGATAAAAGCAATAGCGGCGAGGCATAAGCCACCGCGATGCGCGCCGAGGTAAAGGCGCTGCTCCACATCAGCACAAACGAGAGGCCCATCAAGAGGGCACGGATATCCATCTGGGTGTCTCCAAAATAAAACGGGCCACCAAATTGGCGGCCCGCAAAAGGTTATACAACCATCGTTTAGCTGTTGATCAGATCTTTCAGCGCCTTGGCGATGGTCACCTTGGCGACGCGATCCGCATCCTTTGGCATCTGCTCGCCGGTGGCAGGGTTGCGCACCATGCGCGCAGGGCGATCACGGCATACAAATTTGCCAAGGCCCGGCAGCGTTACAGCGCCACCGGCTTGCAGTTCGGTGGTTACGATTTTTTCCAGCGCTTCCAGCGTGGCTTTTGCGGTGTTTTTATCGCAATCCATTTCATCACAAATTGCGGTGATCAACTGTGCCTTGGTCATAGCTTTCTTTGTCATGGTGTCCCCCATTTGACGTTTGTATCTTTTTTGTTCGGTCACGTGACCTCTCGAACAAGACTAAATCCGGTTTCTGTTCAAAACTCAATCAAAGAATTCCCAAAATGCAAAATTTTTGACTCCTTGATCAGAAAAGTCGGCATATTTTCGCTCTGAAAGGCGGTTTTACAGGAATGCGGTCTCCTCAAAGCTGCGAAGCTTGCGCGAATGCAAGCGTTCAAGCGGCATCGAGCGCAAGGATTCCATGGCTTTTATGCCGATTTTCAGGTGTTGCGCCACCTGGCTTTTGTAAAACTCCGTCGCCATGCCGGGCAATTTCAACTCCCCGTGCAGCGGTTTATCCGAAACACAAAGCAAGGTGCCGTATGGCACGCGGAAGCGAAACCCGTTGGCGGCGATGGTGGCGCTTTCCATATCCAGCGCAATGGCGCGGGATTGGCTGAGCCGGAAAACCGGTCCGCTCTGCTCGCGCAGCTCCCAGTTCCGGTTGTCAATCGTGGCCACGGTGCCGGTCCGCATGATTTTTTTCAGGTCATAGCCGGAGTAATCCGTAACCTCGGCCACCGCCTGCTCCAGCGCCACCTGCACCTCGGCCAAAGGCGGGATCGGCACCGAGGTCGGCAGGTCATCATCCAGCACCTTATCCTCGCGCATATAGGCATGCGCCAGCACGTAATCGCCAAGGCTTTGCGAGTTGCGCAGCCCCGCGCAATGCCCGAGCATCAGCCAGACATGCGGGCGCAGCACCGCCACATGGTCGGTGATGGTTTTGGCATTGCTTGGCCCGACGCCGATATTAACCATGGTGATGCCAGAGCCGTCGGGCCGCGTCAGATGATAGGTCGGCATTTGCGGGGTGCGGCCCGCAGGCCCGCCCGATGTGTTGTCAATCGTGGTAATCACATTGCCACCCTCGACGATTGCCTCATAGCCGCTATCGGCATCCGCCACCTGCGCATGGGCAAAGGCGAGGAACTCGTCCATGTAAAACTGGTAGTTGGTAAACAGCACATGGTTTTGAAAATGCGCAGGGCTGGTGGCGGTATAGTGGCTTAAGCGAGCCAGTGAATAATCCACCCGCTGCGCGGTAAACGGCCCGAGCGGGCGCGCGCCTTGGCTATCATAGCCGGCCATGCCATTGGCGATGGCATCATTGGTGCATTCCAGATCCGGCACATCGAATATATCGCGCAGAGGCCGCTCGATATGATCCTCGATCGCGCCCTCGATATGCGCGCCTTCCTTCATGGCAAAATGCACAGGGATCGGCGTGTCGGAAATAGACACCTCCACCGGCACCCCGTGATTCTCGATCAACAGCCCGATTTGCTGCTCCAGATAGCCCTGAAACAGGTCTGGCCGCGTGATATTGATCGCAAACATCCCCGGCTCGGCGACATGACCAAAGGCGAGGCGGGTATCGAGCTTGGCATGGGTGGTGGTGGTAATGCACACCTGCGGATAAAACGCGCGATAGCGGCCCGCAGGCGGCTGCCCCTCCATTACCGCCTCAAAATTCGCCCGCAAAAACTGCGTGGCTTGACTATAAAGCGCTTGCAGCTTGGCCACCGCCTTGGCGGCATCGGTAAAGCGCTCGGCCTGCAATGGCTCGGGGGAAAGGACCGGCAGGTCGGTCAGGCCGAGGCGCTGGTTCATATCGCATCCTCCACAAACAGCTCGGTTTTCTCAAAGCTGCGCACATCAATCAGACCTTTATCCGAGATACGAAGCTCGGGAATAACCACCAGCCCCAGCAAGGAATGTTGCATATAGGCGTTGTTCAGCGTGCAGCCACACTCGGCCATGGCCGCCACCATTTTATCGGCAGCCGCCGCCACCTCTATAGCAGGCGCATCAGACATCAGCCCACCAATCGGTAGTTTGACCAGCGCCAGCTCTTTGCCCTCGGAAATCACCACCACCCCGCCTTGCACCTCTTGCAGGCGGTTGGCGGCTTGCGCCATATCCGCCTTATTAGTGCCGATCACGATCATATGGTGGCTATCATGCGCCACGGTAGAGGCCACAGCGCAGGGCTTGTTATAGCCAAAGCCGGAGACAAACGCATTCACCACCTCGCCGGTTTCACGATGCCGCTCAACAAGGGCAATTTGGCACACATCCTGCGCAAGGTCGCCCACCACAAGCTCGTCTTCCACCGGAAGTTTTGCTGTCAGCGCCTTGGTCGGGGCTTGGTTTTCCACCACGCCTATTACCCGCGCCGTCACCGCGTTTTTGCCCTTGGGTGCCGCAATGTCAAAATCCGCCGCGCTCAGGTCGCGCTTCATATGCACCGAATTGGTGGCAGATTCAGGCCATTTGTAATCGGGTTCATCACAGAGGATTTCGCCTTGTTCCGCAATCACCTGCCCACGCGCAATCACGGCTTCAATGGGCAAGGTCCGAAGGTCAGACGTAAGGATCACATCCGCCCGCCTTCCCGGCGCAATCGAGCCAAGCTCGCGCTCCAACCCAAAGTGGCTGGCGGTATTGATCGTCGCCATTTGCAGCGCCACCAATGGGTCGGCCCCGCAGTCAATCGCATGGCGCACCACGCGGTTCATATGGCCGTCATTCACCAGCGTGCCGGAGTGGCAATCATCGGTGCAAAGCACAAAATTGCGCGAGTCCAGTCCCTTTTCCGTAATCGCCGTAATCTGCGTTTCCACATCATACCACGCCGAACCAAGCCGCAGCATGGCCCGCATGCCTTGCCGCACCCGCATAATCGCATCCGCCTCGGTGGTGCCTTCATGGTCATCCGCCGGACCACCCGCCGCATAGGCGTGAAAATCCGTCAGGTCGGGGCTGGCATAATGCCCACCCACGGTTTTGCCGGCATTTTGCGTGGCGGCAATAATCGCCAGCATCTTTTCGTCAGCATTGATCACCCCCGGAAAATTCATCATCTCGCCAAGGCCGATGATGTTGGGCCAAGCCATGGCCTCCACCACATCGGCCGGCAAAATCTCGCTGCCCGTAGTCTCCAGCCCCGGCGCGCTGGGCGCACAGCTTGGCATTTGCACATAGACATTCACCGGCTGCGCCAGCGCTTCGTCATGCATCTGCCGCACGCCCTCAAGCCCCATCACATTGGCGATCTCGTGCGGGTCAACAAACATAGTGGTGGTGCCATGGGGGATCACGGCGCGGGAAAATTGCGTCACCGTCAGCATGCCGCTTTCAATATGCATATGGGCATCACACAGGCCGGGAATGGCAAAGCGCCCCTTGGCGTCAATCACCGTGGTATCGGGGCCAATCAGGCTGTCGCGATGCGCGCCACAATAGGCAAAGCGCCCCTCGGCAATGGCAATCGAGCTATGCTCCAGCACTTCGCGGGAATGCACATTCACCCATTTGGCGTTGATAATCACCATATCGGCGGCGCTGCGGCCAGCGGCAACAGCTATAAGGCGGGGGGCAACCTCGGCCCATGTTTTTATCATATCAGTCATGCGACAATCTGCCATAAACCCGCCAACCCCTTCAAGCGGATTTTTACCCGTTCGCAAAAACTTCATTCAGCAAGGCTTCCAGCGCACTCGCATCCGCAGGCACAAAAGCATCGCGCTGGTTGCTATCAATATCCAACACCCCCAAAAGCGCGCCATCTTCCCCGAATACCGGCAGCACCAGCTCCGATACTGTCTCGCTAGAGCAGGCAATATGCCCCTCGAATGCGTTCACATCCGCCACCATCACCACCCGCCGCTCCCGCGCCGCCATCCCGCACACTCCGCGCGAAAAGGGAATGGTCAAGCAGCCATGCCCGCCTTGATATGGCCCGATCTTCAGCACATCCCCACCGATACTGCGGTAAAACCCGACCCAGTCAAACCGCGCATCCCCATGAAAAAGCTCGCAAGCCATGGTCGCCATATTGGCAATCACATCGCTCTCCCCCGCACACATTGCCCGAATATTCAAGATCGCCTGATCCATACCACTCTCCATTTCACTATTCCCTAAATACTCCAGGGGGGAATTGCGAAGCAAGGGGGGATAACATCCCCCGCCGAGGCGAAGCCGAGGCCAAGTGCCGTAGGCACAAAAAAGCCGCCCCCGTTGCCGGAGGCGGCCATATTATCAATCAGGTCGATCAGCCGTTGGTGAAATCGGGATAAGCTTCCATCCCCAGTTCAGACATATCCAGACCGGTGATCTCCGCTTCCGCACTCACCCGAATGCCCAGCACCAGTTTCAGCACCATCCACAATACCAAAGATACCGAGAATACAAATCCGCCAACAACCACAATACCATAAGCCTGCGTCACAAAGCTGGCATCGGTGTTGGTAAAGGCCACCGCCATAGTGCCCCAGATGCCGGCAAACAGATGCACAGGGATTGCGCCAACCACATCGTCGATTTTGAATTTATCCAGCAATGGCACCGCAAACACCACGATCACACCGCCCATGGCGCCGATCAGGGATGCCTGCCCAAGGCCCGGGGTCAAAGGTTCGGCGGTGATCGAAACCAGACCTGCCAAAGCGCCGTTCAGCATCATGGTCAAATCTGGTTTCTTATAAAGCAATTGCGTTACAAAAAGTGCTGCAATTGCTCCACCTGCCGCCGCTGCATTGGTGTTGGCAAAAATCCGGCTGATATCCGCCACATTGCCGGTCGTGTTCATATATAGCTGCGAGCCGCCATTAAAGCCGAACCACCCCATCCAGAGGATAAATGTGCCCAGCGTGGCCAATGGCAGATTGGAACCCATAAACGGAATTACCTTGCCATTCTTGTATTTCCCGATGCGTGCCCCAAGGATGATCGCGCCAGCCAAAGCCGCCCAGCCACCAACCGAATGCACAACCGTCGAACCGGCGAAATCCAGAAAACCGGCTTCATCCAGAAATCCGCCGCCCCATTTCCAGCTGGCCTGGATCGGATAGATAACGCCCACCAGAACAACCGTGAAAATCAGGAAAGGCCATAGCTTGATCCGCTCAGCCAAAGCCCCCGATACAATCGAAGCCGTCGCCGCGGCAAACATCAGCTGGAAAAAGAAATCCGAGCCAACCGAAGCATAGGTCAGGTCCACATCGGCCGCGCCGACGCCTACCGGCTCCAGCGATGTTGTGGCGAATGCGCCGATAATGCCGTCAACCGTCCATGCATCGCCGGGATACATCAGAT
>WFUK01000415.1 GCA_015485015.1 Paracoccaceae bacterium
ATGAATACCAGCATACCATCGTTTTCATACAGGAATTGCTGGGCTTTTTGATCCAGCCGCACCTTTTCCACCTTGTCATTCGAGCGAAAGCGCTCGTTAAGCTTGGAGCCGGAGCGCAGGTTTTTCATTTCGACCTGGGCAAATGCCCCGCCCTTGCCGGGCTTCACATGGCCAACCTTGACCGCAATCCAAAGGCCGTTTTCATGCTCTAGAATATTGCCGGGCTTGATTTCATTTCCGTTGATTTTAGGCATAATGGCTCACAAATAGTTGGTAATTTCGCCCCTCTATAGCCAATTCGGCAGGGGCGCACAACATAAGCTTTATATGCAGCGGCTGGCGCGGTCTCCGGTTTCGTCGAGCAGCAGCTCTTTCACATTGGCTTCGGTGATCCGCGTGCTGACATTGCCGTAAAGCTTCTGTCGCCCTTCGTTCAGCAGATAGGTCGGGCTGCCTTCCACCCCGCTTTTCTGGGCGGTTTCGTAATCTCCGGCGAGGCGGGCAATGGCCTCGCCGCTCTCGATTGTGGCTTGCAGATCGGCAAAATCCACCCCGATCTGGCGGGCGATTTCGCGCTGGATATCCCAGCTGCCAATGTCCAGAGCCTGCTCGAAAAACGCGCTACGCAGGGTGGCGGCGGCCCTGATCGGCAGGCGCTCGGCATAGCGGGTATTTTGCGCGGTTTCGCCATTGGCTTCGGCAATAATCTCTACCGCCTTCACAAATAAATGCGGGCTGGCCGAGGAGCGCGGGCGGGTTTTGCTCCAGATATCGGGATGGATTTCCACATCGTCAAATTTCTCCACCACCCCCTGCACATGGCGCGCATAGCCTTCAAACCCGCCACGGGTTTTCCAATTAGCCTCGATTTTGCCCCAGACATCGGGGAAAACCGAGCAGAAATGCTGCTGGATTTCGACCTGCTCGCCAAAATCACTGACAAATTGATCCAGCCGGTATTGGCCGACATAGGCCCAAATGCAAAGGATATCGGAAAAATGGTTGATCTGGATCGGTTTCATAGCGGCACCTTTGTTGGAGGTCTGCTTCTAAGATATTGTGCAGCGCAAAAACTTCAAGCGCGCGCGGGCAATTTCGCTTGATCAGCGGGCGGAATGGGGGTCTAGTTACGGGGTATGAAATATTCGGTTCTAGATATTATCAAGCAGGGGTTTGGCGGCAATAAGGGCTGGCAGCCGCTATGGCGCAGCCCCGAACCCAAGCCGCAATATGATGTGGTGATCATCGGCGGCGGCGGGCATGGGCTGGCCACGGCCTATTATCTGGCAAAAACCTACGGTATGCGCAAGATCGCGGTGCTGGAAAAGGGCTATATCGGCGGTGGCAATGTCGGGCGCAATACCACCATCGTGCGGGCGGATTATGGCCAAAAGGGCAATTCGGCGTTTTATTCCCATTCCCTGAAGCTGTGGAACGGCATGTCGCAAGAGCTGAATTACAACGTGATGTTTTCCCCGCGCGGCTTGCTGGAGCTGTGCCATTCCGATGGCCAGATCGAGGCCTATAATCGGCGCGCCAATATGATCCTCGCACAGGGCGATCAGGCCGAAATGCTGGACCGCGCGGCGGTGGCCGAATATGCGCCCTATCTTGGCATGGAAAACGAGCGCTTCCCGATTAAAGGCGGGCTTTTGCAGCGCTCGGCGGGCACTGCGCGGCATGATGCCGTGGTCTGGGGCTATGCGCGCGGGGCCGATGCGCTGGGGGTGGATATTATCCAGAATTGCGAAGTAACGGGCTTTGATATCGAGGGCGGCGCGGTGCAAGGCGTGCAGACCAGCCGAGGCGCGATCAAAGCCGCCAAGGTGGCGATCTGCGTGGCGGGGCGCTCAAGCCAGGTGGCGGCGATGGCGGGGATGCGGCTGCCGATTGAAAGCCATGTGTTGCAGGCTTTTGTCACCGAGGGGCTAAAGCCGTTTATCAATACCGTGATCAATTTTGGCGTCGGGCATTTCTATATCAGCCAGTCAGACAAGGGCGGGCTGGTTTTTGGCGGGGATCTCGACGGCTATAATTCCTACGCCCAGCGCGGCAGCCTTGGCCGGGTCGAGCATGTGGCCGAGGCGGGCATGAGCATGATCCCCGCGCTGGGCAAAGCGCGGATGTTGCGCAGTTGGGGCGGGATAATGGATATGTCTATGGATGGTTCGCCGATCATTGATAAAACCCACATTAGCGGCCTCTATTTTAATGGCGGCTGGTGCTATGGCGGATTTAAGGCCATTCCGGCCTCGGGCAGCGCTTATGCCCAGCTTCTGGCCACGGGCGCGGTGCCGGAT
>WFUK01000416.1 GCA_015485015.1 Paracoccaceae bacterium
GCAGTTGAAACCAGATCGGCGGGCAGACCCTCCAGATCGGCCGCTTCAAGTGGCAAAAACCAGTCGCGCTCATCGCCGAGCAGGTTTTGCGAAAAGCCGGTGCCGAGGCTGGCGAGGCGCTGCATAATCTCGGCAAAACGGACCTTGGCCGCGCCTTCCAGATCGGCCCCCGCGCGGCGGAACATCTTTTGATAAAGCTCCAGCACCCGGGCCTGCTCCTCTGTCAGCCCTTCGGGGGTAAGCGCGCTGACCCTTGCCCAAAGCGCAGAATTCATCATCATTTCAGAGTGATACGCCGCCAACTTGGGCGAAAGCTCCCGTTGCAGCGCTTCCAGCGCGGGGCTGCTATCGGCGCCGGACAGATTAAAAAACACCCCCGCCACACGGTCCAGCTTTTGCTCGGCCCGCTCCATCGCCTCGATGGTATTGGCAAAGCCCGGGGCTTCGGGCCGGGAGGCAATGGCGGCAATATTGGCGCGGGCTTCGGTCAGCGCCGCCTCGAAAGCGGGACCGAAATCAGCCTCGTTGATCTGGTCAAAGGGCGGGATTTCAAAGGGGGTGTTCCATTGGGTCAGCAAGGCATTCATCGGGATCTCCTAAAGAATTAATATCGCGCGCAGATCGTTTACATTGGTGCCGGTGGGACCGGTAACCAGCAGATCGCCCGCCATTTGCAGGGCGCTCCACGCATCGTTGTCCGCCAGCAGCGCCGCCGGCGAGCCGCCCATGGCACGGATCCGCGCTTGCGTGCCACCATCGGCAAAACCGCCAGCGTTATCCTCCGAGCCATCGATGCCGTCTGTGTCGGCGCTTAGGGCATGAATATTTTTCCACCCCTCGATCTCTCGGGCAAAGGCCAGCAGGAATTCGCTGTTCGGCCCGCCCTTGCCGCTGCCTTTCAGCGTCACCGTCAGCTCGCCACCCGAAAGCAACAAGCGCGGGCCGCCGCGATATTTCGCCAGTGCGGCGTGCATTTTGGCGATCTCGCGCGCCTCGCCTTCCAGCGCGTCTGACAGGATTTCCACGGGCATGCCTTGCGCCTCGGCCAGCCGCTTGGCGGCTTGCAATGAGACCTCGGCGGAGGCGATGATATGCACCTCATTTTGGACAAATTCAGGCGCGGTAGGCAGCGGTGCAATCGCGGCTTTGCTATGCAGATGCGCAAGGATCGAAGCGGGCAATGCCAAAGCGTATTGCTGCACCACATCCAGCGCGTCTTGCACGGTTGCCCCGTCAGGCACGGTCGGGCCGGAGGCGACAAAGGCCGGATTGTCGCCCGGAATATCCGACACAATCAGGCTGACGACCTTCGCCGGAGCCGCCGCCCGCGCCAGCCGCCCGCCCTTGATGCCCGACACATGCTTGCGCAGCACATTCATCGCCGATATAGGCGCGCCCGAGGCCAGAAGCGCCTCGTTCATCGCGATCTCATCCGCAAGGCTTACGCCCGCCGGTGGGCAGGGCAGCAGCGCCGAGCCGCCCCCCGTGATTAGCGCGATCACCAAGTCCTCTGGCCCAAGGCCCGAAACCGCGTCCAAAAGCCGCCCCGAGGCGGCAAGCCCTGCCGGATCCGGCACCGGATGGCTGGCCTCGATGATCTCGATCCGCTCGCATGTCGCGCCATACCCATAGCGGGTGACAACCACGCCGGAAAGCGGGCCATCCCACGCCGCCTCCACCGCCTGCGCCAGCTGCGCCGCGCCTTTGCCGGCGCCGATCACCACCGTCCGGCCCTTGGGCTTTGCGGGCAGGAATTTGGCGATATCGGCTTGGGGCAAGGCGGCCTTGACGGCCGCCTTAAACAGCGATTTCAAAAAGGCGCGGGGGCTTTCCATCAGCCGTTCTCCTGCAATATCCGCCCCGCCAGATAGAGCGAGCCGCAGAGCAATATTCGCGCGTTCGGGGCTTCGTTTGCGATGCGGGATACGGCCTCCGAAACGCTTGGGGCGGTGTCGGCGGCCATGCCCGCTTCCAGCGCCGCTGCGCATATTTCGTTGGCGCTCAAGGTTGCGGTTTCACCCGGGATCGAGACCCCCGTGAGCTTCACCGCGCTGGCGGCGAGCGGTGCGAGATAGCCGCCGATATCTTTGGTATTGAGCATGCCACACACCATATAAAGCGGGCGTTCGGGGAGGCGGGTCAGAGCTTCGGCCAAGGCTTTGCCTGCCGCTGGATTATGGCCGCCATCGAGCCATAGCTCGGCCTTCGGGGCCGCGTCCAACAAGGGGCCGGAAACCAGCTTTTGCATCCGCGCAGGCCATTTGGCATCGCGCAAAGCCGCCTCGGCAGTGTCCACACCCAATATACGCAGCGCGCAAATGGCAGCGCCGGCATTCTCCACCTGATGCGCGCCGATCAAGGCGGGAAGGGGCAGATCGAGCAGGCCCATTTCGTCTTGATAAACCATGCCGCCGCGCTCTTCAAAGCTGTGCCAATCCTGCCCTGCGATCAGCAAGCGGGCTTGCATTTCTTCAGCTTTCGTCTCGATCACCGCGCGCACCTCGTCGGGCTGCGGGCCAACAATACACGGCACGCCGCGCTTGATGATCCCCGCCTTTTCGCCCGCGATTTCTGGCAAGGTATCGCCAAGGTAGCCTTGGTGATCCAGCGAGATCGGGGTGATAATCGTCAGGCGCGGAGACTCGACCACATTGGTGGTATCCAGCCGCCCGCCAAGGCCGACCTCAAGCAGGGTATAATCCGCCTCGATACGAGACATTGCCAGCATGGCAGCGCAGGTGGTGATCTCGAAATAGGTGATCGGCGCGCCCGCATTCACGGCCATGGTTTCCTCCAGCACCGCCACCAATTCGGCCTCGGAAATCAGCTCTCCCGCCAGCCGGATGCGCTCGTGAAACCGCGCGAGGTGCGGCGAGGTATAGGCATGAACGCGCAAATCCGCCGCCTCCAGCCCGGCGCGGATCATGGCTTGGGTCGAGCCTTTGCCATTGGTGCCGGCGATATGAATCACCGGTGGCAGCTTGCGCTCGGGATTGCCCAGCGCCTCTAGCAGGCGGTGCATGCGGCCAAGGGACAGGTCCATCACTTTGGGATGGAGCTTGCCCATCTGCTCCAGAAGTTGATCGCTGGTCACGCCTCTTCAGCGGCCACTTCCGGCACTGGCTCTTCTGTAGGCTTGGGCAGATCGCCCATGATCGGCGGGGTGTCTCGCATCAGCATGCGGATAATCGATACCAGCTCGCCCTTCATTTTGGTGCGGTGGGTAACGCGGTCCAGCATGCCGTGATCCAGCAGATATTCGGCGCGCTGAAAGCCCTCGGGCAACTTTTCGCGGATGGTTTGCTCGATCACGCGGGTGCCGGCAAAAGCGATCAGCGCGTTTGGCTCGGCGATATGGATATCCCCCAGCATGGCATAGGAAGCGGTGACGCCGCCGGTGGTTGGATGGGTCAACACCACGATATAGGGCAGGCCCGCCTCTTTCAGCATTTGCACAGCCACGGTAGTGCGGGGCATTTGCATCAGGCTTAAAATCCCCTCCTGCATCCGCGCGCCACCGGCAGCGGAAAATAGCACCAGCGGGCATTTGCGGGCCACGGCGGCCTCGGCGGCGGCGATGATGGCATTGCCAACATACATGCCCATCGAGCCACCCATGAATTTGAAATCTTGCGCGCAAGCCACGATCTTGGTGCGGCCAATTTCGCCCTCGGCCACCAGCATGGCATCGGTTTCGTCGGTCTTTTTCTTGGCGTCTTTCAGCCGGTCGGGGTAGCGCTTCTGGTCCTTGAAGGTCAGCGGATCCACTTGCGGCTCCTCGACCTTGACCTCGGTAAATATACCGCCATCAAACAGCGCCTCGAAGCGGGCGCGGGGGCTGATATGCATGTGGTGATCGCAGCTCGGACAGGTATTTTGCGCCGCTTTCAGCTCTCGATGAAACAGCATGGTGCCGCATTCGTCGCATTTGGTCCAGAGATTATCCGGCACCTCGCGGCGCGAGAACATCGAATTGATCTTGGGCCGGACGTAGTTTGATATCCAGTTCATATGCGCAGAATCCCCTTGGCTGTGTTTACTATAGATAAAGCCGACCCGGCCGGATTGCAACATTAACGCCGTCGGCGCAGCACCAAAAGATAGACAAAATACACCCCGAGCATAATGCCCATCGAGCCAAGCAGCTCTGCCCGCATCAGCGCCTCGTCCCGCATATTGATATCTTGCAAAAACAGGCTGAGCGAAGAAAGCTGCCCCGGCACACCAAGGATCAGCACCGCCAGAATATTATTGGCAAAATGCAGCCCCAGCGCCATCGAAAGATCCCCCGAGCGCGCGGTGATATCGCCAAAAATCAGCCCCGCCAGCGCGGCGGCGGCCACCACCACCCATGTATTGCTGCCATAAATCGTCGGGTTATAATGCATCGCGCCAAATAGCACGGCGGGCAGCACCCACCACACCCAGCGGCTATGAAAGCGCGCGGCGAGCTGCTGCATCAGATAGCCCCTGAAAAACAACTCCTCGGTGGCGGTTTGCAAAAAGATCAGCCCCAGCGCGGGCAGCAACCAAGGCAGCCAGACCATAAGCGGCAATTGCTGGCTGGCCGCGCCGGATAGCATAACCGGCAGCGCGGAAAGCAGGCCAAAGCCGACGATAAAGATCATCGCGCGGCGGTAGTTTTTCCAATGCACGCGGCCCGTGGGCGCGATCAGACTGCGAAGCGGGCGGTGATGCAGGAATTTCAGCACCAGCCACAAAGCCGGCAGGGCCAGAACGATGCTGAACAGCGTGATCAGCACCGCGCGCCTGGAGGACATAGTGACCATTTCAAAAGCCAGCGCATAGCCCGCGCCCATCTGAAAGGATTCCGCCAGCTTCAGCGCCAGCGTTCCCAGCCCCGCCGCCCCCGCCAGATAAAGCCCCGCGATCAAAAC
>WFUK01000417.1 GCA_015485015.1 Paracoccaceae bacterium
CCTATCGGCTGAACGGGGCCAAAACCTTCATCACCAACGGCCAACACGCCGACCTGATACTGGTCGCCTGTAAAACCGGTGATGACGAAGGTGCCAAAGGCATTTCGCTGATCATGCTGGAAACCGCAGATGCCAAGGGCTTCACCCGTGGCCGCAACCTCGATAAAATCGGCCTGAAATCGGCAGATACCTCGGAGTTGTTCTTCGACAATGTGGAAATCCCACCGGAAAACCTGCTCGGCACCGAAGAAGGCCAAGGTTTTTACCAAATGATGCAGCAGCTCCCGCAAGAGCGCCTGATCATCGGGGCCAGTGCCGTAGGCGCGATGGAAGCTGGTGTTGCTATGACCATTGAATATTGCCAAGCGCGCGAAGCCTTCGGTGGCCCACTAACGCAGTTCCAAAATACTCGCTTCAAGCTCGCCGAGGCCAAAACCAACACCGTCATCGCACGCACATTCTTTGATGCCTGCCTAACGGCACATCTTGCTGGGAACCTGACGGTCGAAACCGCCGCCATGAACAAATACTGGCTTTCAGACCTGCAATGCGAGGTGTTGGACGAATGCCTGCAACTCTTTGGTGGCTATGGCTATATGATGGAATACCCGATAGCCGAAATGTGGACAGATGCCCGTGTGCAGCGCATTTATGGTGGCACGAACGAAATCATGAAAGAACTGATCGCGAGGAACTTGTGATGGGCCTCGGGTTAAAACTATTATGCCTCCGGCGGGAGTATTTTCAGAAGACTGAAGATGCGCCCTTGTCCGAAAACAAGGGCGACTTCACTCTTCACGGTCATCGGCTCTCCAGCCTGTACCGTGAAACCAGCATACTGAAGTCTTGGTTAATAAACCGTTACCTGATTTCATTCTTCTCTAAATACTCAAATTCGGCCCTCACCACAGGAGCAAACCTATGAAACTGTATTGCTTCGCTCAATCCGGCAACGCCTACAAGGTCGCCAACTATCTGAATGTTACAGCCACCCCGTGGGAGGAAGTCTTTGTGGATTTCTTCAATGGCGAATCCCGCAGCCCCGAATTCCGCGCCATCAACGAAATGGGCGAGGTGCCGGTGCTTGTCGATGGCGACACTACCCTCACCCAATCCGGCGTGATCCTCGATTACCTGATCGAAAAAATCGGCCACTACGCGCCCGCCAAGGGCGATGCGCGCGAGGTGCTGCGCTGGGTGTTATGGGACAATCACAAAGGTTCCAGCCAATTCGGCATGACACGGTTTATCGCCAATTTCCTGCCTGAAAAGCACCGCAATGCCGACGTGATCGCTTTTTCCATGGGCCGTTGCCAAGCTGCCCTCACCACACTTGACGCCCATCTTGAAGGCCGTGAATGGATGGTGGGCACCACCCCCACCGCCGCCGATTTTTCTTGCTGTTCCTACCTGTTCTATGACGAACCTTTCGGCATGGACCGCAGCCAATACCCGCATATTGAAAGCTGGCTCGACAACATCCGCCAGCTTCCAAACTGGAAACACCCTTATGATTTGATGCAGGGTCACCCCCTGCCGCAAAGTTAACCGGAGGATACTATGACCGAAGCCTATATCTATGACGCCGTGCGCAGCCCGCGTGGCAAGGGTCGCAAAGACGGATCGCTAAACGAGGTCACATCTGTGCGCCTGTCAGCCGACATCCTGAACGCCCTAGCCGAGCGCAATAACCTCGACACCGAAGCGGTGGAGGATGTGATTTGGGGCAATGTGACCCAAGTGATGGAGCAAGGCGGCTGCCTCGCCCGCTCCGCCGTGTTGCTCTCGGATTACGCCGAAAGCGTGCCGGGCCTGAGCATCAACCGCTTTTGCGCCTCGGCTATGGAAGCCACCAACCTAGGTGCCATGCAAGTGCGCGGTGGCGCTGGGCAAGCCTACGTAACCGGCGGCGTGGAAATGATGTCCCGCGTGCCGATGGGCGCGGACGGCGCTGCCGTGGCCGTGGACCCCGAACTGGCCAGCAAAATCTACTTCGTGCCGCAGGGCATTTCGGCGGATATCATCGCCACCGAATACGGATTTTCGCGTGAGGATGTGGACGCCTATGCCATGGAATCCCAACGCCGCACCAAAATCGCGCAGGATGAGGGCCGTTTTGACAAATCCCTGATCACCATCAAAGACCGCAACGGCCTCACCATTCTGGACAAAGACGAATTCCCGCGCCCGCAAACCGATATGCAATCCCTCGGCGGCCTCAAGGCGGCCTTCAAGGATATCGGCGAAAGCATGCCGGGGTTTGATGCGGTGGCGATGCTGAAATATCCGCATCTGGAAAAGATCAATCACGTGCATCACGCGGGTAATTCCTCGGGCATCGTCGATGGCGCCAGCGCCATGCTGGTCGGCTCCAAAGAGTTTGGCGAGAAATACGGCCTCACCCCCCGCGCCCGCATCCGCGCTGCCGCCAAAATCGGCACGGATCCGACTATCAACCTCACCGGCCCCGTGCCCGTGACCGAGAAAATCCTTGCCGAGGCCGGCATGAGCATTTCCGACATTGATCTGTTCGAGGTTAACGAAGCCTTCGCCGCCGTCGTCCTGCGCTTCATGCAGGCCTTTGATGTGGACCACTCGAAGGTTAACGTTAATGGCGGGGCAATTTCGCTGGGCCACCCGCTGGGCGCAACCGGTGCCATGATCATCGGCACCGCGCTGGACGAGCTGGAGCGCACCGGCCAAGGCACGGCCCTAGCCACCCTCTGCGTTGCCTCCGGCATGGGCGCGGCCACCATCATCGAGCGTCTCTAATGGCGGTTATCGATATACAGAGCCTGCCCCTGATCAAGGGCAGCGAGGGCATCGGCTATCCTGCGCCGCATTATAAAAACTGTGACCTATTCGAGGCCGCCGATATTGGCACCGCCGCCAATCTCACCCAATTTGGCGTGCGGATTGAAAAACTGCTGCCGGGGGGGATGTCCTCCCAGCGGCACTGGCATGAGAACGAGGACGAGTTCCTCTATATGCTTACCGGCGAATTGGTGCTGGTCGAGGATGATGGCGAGCATATCCTCACCGAAGGCTCGGCGGCAGGCTGGAAGGCGGGCGAGCCAAATGCGCATCACCTGATTAACCGCACAGACGAGCCGGCGTTTTACCTGATCATCGGCACCCGCGCCGAGAGGGATGTCTGCCATTATCCGGATATTGACCTGCATTATGAGCGCAGCGATGGCGTGGGCAACTACCTGCACAAGGACGGCACACCCTACCAGTCCGAGGACTTCAAGGAGCCGGATGAAAAATGAGCGCCGCCCCGCATATTTTGGAACAGGTCATCGCTCTCGCCAAAACCCGCGATGATTTTGAGCTGTTTACCGGAGAGGGCGGCCAGCCGGTGCGGCTACGCAACCGCGCGGCCAAGCTTTGGATGATGGTCGAGCGGGAAAACGGCTCGATGTATGACCGCTGGTCGAGCGACGAAGGCTACCGGCTTGTGAAGCTTACGAAAGACGAAATTGAACAAGGGCCAGCGGCGCTGTGGGACCACCTGCGCAGATTGGCCGATGAAAATATCTCTAACCGAGAGGACACCAAATGACTCAACAATTTTTCTATGATGTAGACAGCGACGGCGTGGCCACGATCACGTGGAACCAGCCCGAAACCAGCCTGAATGTGATGACATTCGAGGGCTTCCAGCAGCTCGACGGCTTCGTGGATGACGCCCTGAATGATGACGCCGTTAAAGGCCTGATCATCACCTCCGCCAAGAACGATTTCGCGGGCGGGATGGACCTGAAGGTGCTGGCCAAAATGCGCGACGATGCGGGGGACGCACCCGCGCAAGGCATTTTTGAAGGCGTGATGTCGATCCACAACATCCTGCGCAAAATCGAGCGCGCAGGGATGGAGGCCAAGACCAATAAGGGCGGCAAGCCGGTGGCCTGGGCCAGCCCCGGCACCTCGGCGGGCATCGGCACCGAGATCGCCCTTTCCTGCCATCGCCGGATTGTCGCGGACAACCCCAAAGCCAAAATCGGCCTGCCGGAAATTCTGGTTGGCATTTTCCCCGGCTCGGGCGGCACCACGCGGTTTTCCCGCATGGTTGGCCCGATGATGGCCGCCCCCGTGCTGCTGGAAGGCAAAATGCTGCCCCCCGCCAAGGCCAAGGCTTCGGGGCTGATTGACGAAGTTGTCCCCGCCGACGAACTGCAAGCCCGCGCCAAAGAATGGGTGCTGAACGCCTCCCATGACGACATCATCAAACCATGGGATAAAAAGGGCTACAAAATGCCCGGAGGTGCGCCGTATCATCCGGCTGGCTATATGACGTTTGTCGGGGCCGTGGCCATGGTGCATGGCAAAACCCAAGGGGTTTATCCCGCCGCCAAGGCCATGCTTTCGGCGATCTATGAAGGGGCGCTGGTGGATTTTGACACCGCCATCCGCATCGAGGCACGCTGGTTTACCTCCATCATGCTCAACCCCTCAAGCGC
>WFUK01000418.1 GCA_015485015.1 Paracoccaceae bacterium
GCTATATGCCGAATTTATCGCGCTACACGGCGATCCGCTGGGGTATTTGAGCGACATCCTCAAGCATCAGGAGCTGTTTGAATATGGCTTTCACGCCGAGGCCGCCGCCGAGGTCATCGGAGCCGAGCCGGAGCTGGACGAGGCGGAAATCCTGCATCGGGTGTTTGAAGGGTATTCCGACGAGGACATCCTGCGCTTGGCCAAGGAAATGCTGCGCCACGCCAAAAAGCATGGTGAAGTGGTATCCAACGCCCTGACCCAGCGGCACGAAAATCCGGCATCGGCGGCTTTGCAGGCGCTGGAAGCGGCGTTTTTGACCAGTGGCAAGCCCCGCAGCACCTCGCGCTTTCCGGTCAAGGCGATAAAAGACGCCTTTTCTCCGGCGCTGGATATGGTCACCACATTTATCGAACGGGTGGCAGAAGCCCGCCAAGCCCGCTTGGCGCAGGCGGCTTTTGAAAAGGCCCGCGCCTTGCATGATTTTGCCGTGGATTTTCTGGAACAATATGCGCTGGAAAAAGCCGCCCACGGGGCGCTGGAATTCGAAGACCTGATCCGCAAGGCCGCCGCGCTTTTGCGCCATTCCGATATGGCGCAATGGGTGCTTTACCGGCTGGATGGCGGCATCGATCATATCTTGGTGGACGAAGCGCAGGATACCAGCCCGAGGCAATGGGATATCGTGGCGGCGCTGGCCGAGGAGATTTATGCCGCCGCCGCTGAATCTCCGCGCACGATTTTTGTGGTCGGGGATGAAAAGCAATCGATCTTTTCGTTTCAGGGGGCCGACCCGCGCGAATTTTCCCGCATCAAAGCCCTGCTGCACGAGCGCTTGGCGGCGGTGGATACGCCGATGTTTGAAGGGGCGCTGCAATGCTCGTTTCGCTCGGCCCCGCCGATACTGGCCTTGGTGGACAAGGTTTTTGCCGGTGAGGCGCGCGGCGGAATTCAGGGCGAGATCAACCATATTTCGGTCGATGACGAACTGCCGGGGCGGGTCGAGATCTGGCCCTATTATGAAAAGCCCGAAAAGCCCGAGGCCGAGGCATGGGACGCGCCGGTGGACCGGCTCTCCGATCAGGATCCGGTGCAGCGCATTGCCCGGGATGTGGCGCTGCGGGTAGCCGAGATCATTCAAAGCGCGGTGGTTTTGCCGGGAAAAACCCGCCCCGTTCAGGCGGGCGATTTTTTGATCCTCGTGCAGTCTCGCGGCGATCTTTTCGGGGCATTGCTAAAGGCGCTCAAGGCCAAGGGCGTGCCGATTGCGGGGGCGGACCGGCTAAAGGTGGCCGAGGAGCTGGCGGTGAAAGACCTGCTGGCGGTGCTGCAATTCGCCGCCTGCCCCGAGGATGATCTAAGCTTGGCCGCCGCCCTGCGCTCGCCGCTTTGCGGGCGCTCGGAAGCGGCGCTTTTTGCGCTGGCCCATGGGCGGGAGGGCAGCTTGTGGCGGGCGGTGCAGCCCGATGAAATGCTGTCTGACATCCTGCGCCACGCGGATTACGAGCGCCCCTACGAGCTGCTGGAACGGATATTGATCCGCCATAATGGCCGCAAAAACCTGCTGGCGCGGCTGGGCGAAGAAGCGGTTGAGGGCATGGACGAACTTTTGCGGCTGGCGCTGGAATACGAGCAGCAGGCCGCGCCGAGCCTGACGGGCTTTCTGGATTGGGTGCGCGCCGACGAGATCGAGGTCAAACGGCAGTTTAACAAAGAGGACAACCTGCTGCGGATCATGACCGTGCATGGGGCCAAAGGGCTGGAATCGCCGATTGTGATCCTGCCGCAAACCGTGAAAAAATCCGATAAAAAAGGCAAGCCGATTTTGCCGCTGGGCGAGGGGCTGGCGGTGAGCGGACAAGGCACGGGGGAGCTGCCCGACGCCTTGCTGGAGGCGCATCAGCGCCAGCTTGCCCTGCAAGAAGAAGAAAAAATGCGGCTGCTTTATGTGGCGCTTACGCGGGCGGAAAAATGGCTGATCATTGCCGGATCAGGGGTGCGGAATGCCGGTTCGGATAATTGGTATGATCCGGTATTTACGGCTGCTAAATCGCTGGGCGCGGTTGAAGGCGCGGATGGCGGGCTGGTGCTGGAAAATCGCTGGTCGCTGGAATCCGCCAAGCTTGAGCGCCCCGATATTCCCGCAATCGACCCGCCGGACTGGCTTACCTCCGCCGCGCCCAAGGCACAAAAACCGCCGCGCGCGCTTAGCCCGTCCAAGCTGGGCGGCGCGCATACGATTATCGGAGCCAGCCCCGCGCCCGATGCGCTGCTGCGCGGTGAGCAGATCCATATCCTGCTCGAACATCTGGTGGAGCTGCCGCCCAGCGAGCGCGCCGCCCGTGCCGCCAATCTGCTCGAGGCCCCGCTACACGGCGTGATTGACGAGGCGTTGGCGGTTTTATCTGCGCCCGCGCTCGGCTTTATCTTTGCGCCGGAGGGGTTGCGCGAGGTGCCGATGAGCGCTGAAATAGATGGGCTTGGGCGGGTATCTGGCCGCATTGATGCCTTGATTATCGGCGATACCATTCTGGCGGTGGATTTCAAATCCAACCCGCAAGTGCCAGCCGCGCCCGCGCAGATCCCCGAAGCGTTTTTGCGGCAAATGGCGGCTTATCGGGCCGGCTTGCAGCAGATATGGCCGGATAAAACCATAAAAACCGCGCTGCTCTGGACCGCGACCCAAAGCCTGATGGAAATTCCGCCAGCTTTAACCGATGCGGCTTTGAAACGGGCAAGCACCGCTTGACGAGGGGCATGAGGCTACCTAGATTAGGTATAACGAAATTTGAATGTGAGGAGTCCCGCCGTGGCAACTGTAAAAGTAACCGATAGCAATTTTCAGGCCGAAGTGCTTGAATCCACCGTGCCTGTAGTGGTTGATTTCTGGGCCGAGTGGTGTGGCCCATGCAAAATGATCGGGCCGGCTTTGGAAGAATTGGCTGTGGAATATGGTGATAGCGTAAAAATCGCCAAGCTGAATGTGGATGAAAATTCCAACATTCCGGCGCAAATGGGCATTCGCGGCATTCCGGCGCTGTTTTTGTTCAAGGGCGGCGAAGTGGTGGCGAATAAAACCGGCGCGGCCCCGAAAGCGGCGCTCAAAAGCTGGATTGACGGCGCAATCTAACGCCCTCGAATAGCCAAATATCAGCCCCTATCGGAAACGGTGGGGGCTTTTTTATGCGCAAGGCAGATTATCCTCGACAGAGGGATGCACGGTATAGTAATAATTAGGGAGCTATTTACTTCGGTTAAGGATTAATTATGGCCTTCGCAGATCCCGCCTTGCAAGAGTGGAAAAATTCAGCCCAGCCGGTGGATGACACCCTGTCAGCCTCTAAATCTGCGCCGTTGCCCACCTATACCAACGATCAAATATCGGATTTTCTGGTTTATAACTGGCTGGGTGGCGCAAGTTTCAATCTCGGCGCGGGCCGCACCATCACCGTTGACCTTAGCAATCTCACCCCGTCCGGCCAGCCGAATTCCGGCTTTGATATTGCATGGAGCGCGCTGGAAGCCTGGAGCATGGTGACCGGAATTACTTTTGTGAATTCAGTAGGTTCGGCGCAAATCACCTTTTATGACAATCAGACAGGCGCTTTTGCCGGGCCGGACGCCTATTCCGGCCAAGGCGGCACGATTTTCAATTCATCCGTTAATGTTGGCACCGGCTGGATCTCCGGAAATGGCGATACCATCGATTCCTATAGCTTCATGACCTATATGCACGAAATCGGCCATGCGATGGGGCTGGATCACGCTGGCAATTACGATGGAAACGCCACCTATATCACCCAAGGGCCGGCCGCATATGGCAACAACCACTATCTGAATGATTCGTGGCAAGCCACGGTTATGTCCTATTTCAGCCAGCTAGAGGCCAGCACCGGCTCTTATCAATATCTGCTCACGCCGATGATTGCCGATATTTTGGCGATGCAAACCCTTTATGGCACAGTCGGCACCCTCCGCTTGGGCGATACGGTATATGGCACAGGCTCCAACGCGGGCGGCTATTATGATGTGGAGCTAGGCCCGGACCGCGCCTTTACCCTGATCGATGATGGCGGCATTGATACCATCAATTTCTCGGGCGACTTATTTAGCCAAACCGTGGATCTAAACCCCGAAACGATTTCAGATGTTGGCGGGCTTACCGGCAATATGCTGATCATGCGCGATACCATCATCGAAAATTACTTTGCCGGACAAGGCAGTGATAAGGTGGTTGGCAATATCGCGGATAACTGGATTAAAGGCGGATCGGGCCTCGACAGATTGATCGGCGGCGACGGCAATGACAGCCTGAACGGCAACGGCAAAGACGACATCCTGCGCGGCGGTTTGGGCAATGATACCCTGCGTGGTGGATCGGGCGCTGATAAACTATTTGGCCAAGAAGGCGATGATGTGCTAATGGGCGGCGTAGGGCGCGATCGACTGGTCGGCGGCGCGGGCAATGATACCTTTGTCTTCAAAAGCGGCTGGGCTGTGGACCGGATCAACGATTTTGAAGATAACATAGACACCATCCGGCTGGATTCCGCGCTATGGGGCGGCGGGCTTACCGTGACAGACGTGCTGAACACCTATGGCTCGGTTATGACCACCGCAGGCGGCACTAGCTATGTCGAGCTTGATTTCGGCGCGGGGGATATCCTGAAAGTATTCGGCGTCACCACCACGGCTGCGCTGCTGGACGATATCACTATTTTCTAGCTTGCACGGGCTTACAGCTTGAGCGGGCAGGTATTTTCAGGCATATGGAGGCGACGACACTCACTCAGGAGCGCCTAACATGCATACCATCTCGCCTTTGCCCGAATATCTCGTATCCCGCTATCGCGATTGGAAAGACGATATTTTTCCCGAAAAGCAAGCCAAGCACGCCCGGCTGGCTTCCGAAGGGCAAAGCCCCAAGGTGATGGTGATTTCCTGCTGCGATAGCCGCGTGCATGTGACCTCGATTTTCGGCGTTGAAACCGGCGAGTTTTTCATCCATCGCAACGTGGCCAATCTGGTGCCGCCCTTTATCGAAGACGATGCCCATCACGGCACCTCTGCCGCCATCGAATTTGCCGTAACCGCGCTGAAGATCGAGCATCTGGTAGTGCTTGGCCATTCGCAATGTGGCGGGGTAAAACACTGCCACGATATTTGCCATGGCGATATTCAGGTCACTAAAAAGGGATTTGTCGATCGCTGGATGGATATCTTGCGGCCCGGCTACGAGCGGGTAAAACACATCGATCAAGACGAGGCCCGCGTCACCGCGCTGGAGCATACCGGCGTGGTGATCGCCATGGAAAACCTGCTCGGCTTTCCATTTGTGCGCGCTGCGGTCGATAGCGGCCAGCTGAGCCTGCACGGCCTGTGGCATTCGATCGGAGACGGGGTTTTGATGCAATATAACGGTAAGGCGCAACGGTTCGAGCCGGTTGGATAAGTGGCGGAGATTCGGCTATATGTCAGCGGCCCGCTGGAGACCAACCGCGTGTTGCCGCTGGATACCGCCCAGAGCGCCTATCTATTTGGCGTGATGCGCCGAAAGCTCGGCGACGAGCTGCGGGTTTTTGACGGGAAAAGCGGTGAATGGCGAGCCGAGGTCGCCAAGGCCAACAAGCGCAACGGGTTGCTGTTATGTGTGGAACCCGTGCTGCCCCAAGCCACCCCGCCGGATCTTTGGCTGCTATTTGCGCCGATCAAAAAGGCCCGCACCGCCTTTGTGGTCGAAAAAGCAGTGGAGATGGGGGTGCAAAAAGTGCTGCCCGTGACAACCGATTTCACCAATGAGCGGATCAATATCGGCCGGATGCAGGCCCACGCAATCGAGGCCGCCGAGCAATGCGGCGCGACCTTTGTGCCGGATGTCGCCGAGCCGGTCAGGCTGTTGGACATGCTGGAAAGCTGGCCCGAAAACCGCAAGCTGGTTTTTTGTGACGAAAGGCGAGAGGCGCTGCCTGTGGCTACGGCTTTGGCCCGCGAAACGGCTGGCGCTTGGGCGATCGTGATCGGGCCGGAGGGCGGGTTTTCCCCGGAAGAAGTGGCGGCGCTTAGAGGGAGGGACGCGGTCGTTAGCGTCTCGCTCGGGCCTCGGATTTTGCGTGCCGATACCGCGGCTGTGGCGGCGATCACCGCATGGCAAATGGCGCTGGGGGATTGGCGATGATGATGAAGCATAAAGGCGCGCTTGGCTTCAAGCAGATGGGTGAATACCGGATCGTCCTGTTCGGAGAGCCACTATGAGCCTGTTTCGCGAAAGTGCCATCACCGAGCTGAAACGATGGACGGAGCCGTTATTTTTGGGCTTGGGCCTTTCATTGGCGGCTTATTGGCTATGGATGGGCCTGAGCCGCCCCAGCTATTTTTTCCTTGGGCTGGGGGGTTTGCTGGCGCTGGCTTTTGGCCCGCTATTTTATTTCGCTCTCATCCGGCTAAAGCTGCGCAATAGCGGTGAAGCGGCGGGCATTGTCGAGGTGCGCGAGCGCAATATCGTGTATTTTGCGCCGCGCCTCGGGGGGGATGTGAGCCTTGAGGGGATTGCCAAAATCGTTATTTCTCCTACCAAATCAGGGAGTTATAACTGGGTTCTGTATGCGCCCGAGCAGCCGCCGCTGATCATCCCGTTTAATGCGCAAGGGGCGGACCGTTTGCTGCACGCTTTTTCCGCCCTGCCCGGGCTTAGCCTTGACCGGCTGAACAAAGCGCTGAACGCCGACCGGAATGTGATGCATATTGTTTGGCAACGGCCGCAATGA
>WFUK01000419.1 GCA_015485015.1 Paracoccaceae bacterium
GGCTTCGTTTAATGAAGCAAGGCGATCCTGCGCGTGGCGATGGGCGCGGTGCAGGTTGAGAAAGGCGCGGGCCAGCGAGGGGGCGTTGGAGGCGGTAAGTTGAAGATCGGCCAGCGGCGGGGCCTCGCCAAATAGCGGATCGGCAAGGGCCTCGCGCATATCCACCACCATGCGATCCGCCTCGGCCACGGAAAGCTCGGTGACATCAAAGCCGAATTCCTGCGCCATGGCCAGCACCACGCTTGCGGAAATAGGGCGGTGGTTATTTTCCATCTGGTTGAGATAGGATAGCGAAATGCCAAGCTTTTCGGCAAAGGCTTTTTGTGTCAGCCCGCGCTTGAGGCGGGTTTCGCGCAGTTTTACACCGGCATATAGTTTTTGTGAACTCATTCTGGTCTCGATATTTGCAATTTTGCAAATCATTGTAGCAAGCTGAATTGAGGTTTGCAAATCCGCAATTCCCGCCTTTCCCATGGGCAGAAATTACCTTATGCTGCAATGCAAACCCAAGGGAGGTCCCATGTCTGATATTCTGGAACAGCTTGAAGCTCGGCGCGCGCAGGCGCGATTGGGCGGCGGGCAGCGGCGCATTGATGTGCAACATTCCAAGGGCAAGTTGACGGCGCGAGAGCGGCTTGAGGTGCTGCTTGATCCCGATAGTTTCGAAGAATTTGATATGTTTGTGGCGCATCGCTGCACCGATTTTGGCATGGAAAAGCAAAAATACCCCGGTGACGGGGTGATCACCGGCTGGGGCACGATCAATGGCCGCATGGTCTATGTGTTTTCGCAAGATTTTACCGTGCTGGGCGGCTCGCTTTCGGCCACCCATGCGCAGAAGATCGTCAAGGTTGCGGATATGGCGATGAAAAACGGCGCGCCGCTGATCGGGCTGAATGATAGCGGCGGGGCGCGGATTCAAGAAGGGGTTGATGCCCTTGGCGGCTATGCCGATGTGTTTCAGAAAAACATCGAGGCCAGCGGGGTTATTCCGCAGATCAGCGTCATCATGGGACCCTGTGCGGGCGGGGCGGTTTATTCCCCTGCGATCACTGATTTTATCTTTATGGTGCGCGATAGCTCTTATATGTTTGTCACCGGTCCTGATGTGGTAAAAACCGTGACCAACGAGGTGGTGACCGCCGAAGAACTGGGCGGGGCCAAAACCCATACCAGCAAATCCTCGGTGGCGGATGGCGCTTATGATAACGACCTTGAAGCGCTGATCGAGGTGCGCAGGCTGGTGGACTTTCTGCCATTGAACAACCGCGAAAAGCCCCCCGTGCGCCCCTTCTTTGATGCCCATGACCGGCTGGAGCCGAGCCTTGATACGCTGATACCGGATAACCCGAATACCCCCTATGATATGCGCGAGCTGATTAAGAAAACCGCCGACGAGGGCGATTTTTTCGAGATTCAGGAGGATTTTGCCAAGAATATCCTGACGGGATTTATCCGGCTGGAGGGCCAAACCGTCGGCGTTGTTGCCAACCAGCCGCTGGTGCTGGCGGGCTGCCTCGACATTGACAGCTCCCGCAAAGCCGCCCGTTTTGTGCGCTTTTGCGATGCGTTTGAAATTCCGATTCTGACCTTGGTCGATGTCCCCGGCTTCCTGCCCGGCACGGCGCAGGAATATGGCGGCGTGATCAAGCACGGGGCCAAGCTCTTGTTTGCTTATGGCGAGGCCACGGTGCCAAAAGTCACGGTGATCACCCGCAAGGCTTATGGCGGCGCTTATGATGTGATGGCCTCCAAACACCTGCGCGGAGATTTTAACTATGCGTGGCCAAGTGCGCAAATCGCTGTAATGGGCGCGGCGGGGGCCGTGGAGATCATCCACCGCGCTGACCTTGGCGATGCCGAGAAAATCACCTGTCACACCGCCGATTATGAAGCCAATTTCGCCAGCCCCTTCAAGGCCGCCGAGCGCGGTTTTATCGACGAGGTGATCATGCCGCGCAACACGCGCAAACGGGTGGCGCGGGCCTTTGCCAGCCTGCGCAATAAAAAGCTCAGCAATCCGTGGAAAAAACACGATAATATACCGCTATAGGGGGCAATATGTCTGCGACAATCAAGCCCGCTTGCAAAGGGGAAAAATCGGCGTATCTTAGCGGGGACTCAAGAGGCCAAGCCGATGAAACTTCCCGATCCACCCAAGCTGGTGCGTTTTCTTATATTCCACATTGCCAACGGCATCGCCATTGGCGCGGTTTTTGCGCTGGCAATTATCTGGAGCAATTTTCTCGGTGTCGGCGATATGCTGGCGCGCGACGAGAGCGGCATTGCCACCTTCATTCTTATCTTTCAATCATCCCTGACCTTCGGCGGCGTTTCGGCCGCGATTGCAGTGATGCATCTCGGGGACGACGACTAGCCGCTCCCGCAAGGAGTTCTCGACATGGCTAATCTTCCCTATATGCTTAAGCATCGCGGCTTTCCGGGCCGTTTGCCCAGCTCTGATCTGCAATTCACCCTGCGCCGCGCCTCGCCCAAGGGGATCACCCCGCTCAAGGCCCGCGAGCGCTTTCGTGACCGCCGCGCCATTGATAAAAAGGCCGATGCGGTGTTTATCGCCAGCCTTTGGGCGCATTTTGGTGATCAGCCCTTTGAGCGCGGTAATCTGGATGCCGGGCGGTTGAATTGGCTGTTTGGCCGCGAGGTGATTCCGGCGACAGATCCATTTGACAATGCCTGCTATGAGGCCATGCTGAAGATCGATGTCAACTGCGCGCGGCGCAGCTTCCCCGAGATGTTTGACGTGGCAGAACCATGAGCCGGATTGCGCAACATTCCGCCAGCCCTAAGCTTTGGTGGGCAAAAAAAGCTGGATTATCATCGCTTTTCAGCGCATCCTGTAAAGACAATCTTATTGGAGAAAAACGATGCAAAACATTATACGAAATAAATTTGCCGCCCTTATTCTTGCGGGTTTCACCCTTTCAGCCTGTAGCACAGTGGGCGAATCCGCTGGCATGGGCGCGCTATTGGGCGCTGGCGTGGCGGGCGCAACCGGTGGAAATATGGTTACGGGCGCGGTTATCGGCGCTGGCGCTGGTGCTGCCTGTTACCAAACCAACACCTGTTAATCAAACCGCTTCATCGCGGGGAAAACCTATAAGGCTGCCTGCATTTTGCGGGCGGCCTTTTTTGTATGCCAAGGGGGCTTTGCCTGATGTTTAAGAAAATTCTGATCGCCAATCGTGGTGAAATCGCTTGCCGTGTGATCAAAACCGCAAAGAAAATGGGCATTAAAACCGTGGCGGTTTATTCGGATGCGGATCGTAATGCGCTGCATGTGCGGATGGCGGATGAGGCGGTGCATATCGGCCCGCCCCCTGCGGCGGAAAGCTATATCGTGATTGATAAGATCATGGCCGCGATCAAGGAAACCGGCGCAGAAGCGGTGCATCCGGGCTATGGGTTTCTTAGCGAAAATCCGCTATTTGCCGAAGCGTTGCAGGCCGCCGGCGTGGCTTTCATCGGGCCGCCGGTGGGCGCTATACAGGCGATGGGGGACAAGATTACCAGCAAGAAACTGGCCGAGGAAGCCGGTGTTTCGACCGTGCCGGGCCATATGGGGCTGATCGAGGATGCCGAAGAAGCGGTGAAGATTTCCAATCAGGTTGGCTATCCGGTGATGATCAAAGCCTCTGCGGGCGGCGGTGGCAAGGGTATGCGCATCGCGTGGAATGACGAGGAGGCGCGCGAGGGTTTTCAAAGCTCGAAAAACGAGGCGGCGGCGAGCTTTGGTGATGACCGGATTTTTATCGAGAAATTCATCACCCAGCCCCGCCATATCGAGATTCAGGTGCTGGGCGACAAGCACGGCAATTGCATTTATCTGAACGAGCG
>WFUK01000420.1 GCA_015485015.1 Paracoccaceae bacterium
GCGGCAATCCCGCCACCACCAGCTATTTCACCACCGATTTTCTGGAGCGCCCGACATGGATCAACACCCAGAACGGCAAGGTGATGACCCCCAGTATCGGGCGGGTTGGCGCAGCGGATTTTGCCACCAGCGAGGGCAACACCCCCTGCACCAGATATGTGATTCGCGGCGGGGTGGATATCGACCTTTATTATGACCGCGATTTTGAGTGGATGGGCAGCAGCTTTAGTGTGGTGGGGCGCACCGCGCGCATCACGATGGCCAGCCGTGGTGGCTCGCTCAACCAGATATGGCGGGGCTAAGCAGCCCTTGTCACAACACCTTGTCGAGCGCGGTGATCAGCTTATCGACCTCGGCCTTGCGGGTATATTGCACAAAGCTGAGCCGCAGCGCGCCGTGGGTCGGGCTTAGCCCCATCCCCTTCAGCAGCCGCACCGCATAAAAATCACCACCGCCCGCCATAATCCCCTCGGGCACCAAGGCTTGAGACAGCTCATAACCCGAGCGATTGGCCACCACCGAAACCGTAGCCACACGGCCTTCGGCGCTTTGCGGTCCCAGCAGCCGCACATCATTGCGCCCGCGCAGATAGTCAATCAACGGCGTCAGCAAACTCGCCTCATGCGCCGCGCTTAGCGCATGCACCGCGCGGCCCCGCGCCGCCGCTTCCGGCTCGGGGGCAAAATGATGCCCATGCACCGCGTCAAGATAATCCACCATCCCCGCACAGGCCGCCACTTGCGCATGGTCCGGCCCCGCAGGGGTGAAGCGCTTATAGCGTACGCTTTCGTTAAAATAATGCCCCTGATTTGGCAGCGCATCTGCCAGCGCCCGCTTGATCGCCATAATGCCCTGATGCGGGCCAAAGGTTTTATAGGCCGAAAACAGGTATATATCCGCCCCCAGCCCGCCAATATCCGGCAGCCCGTGCGGCGCAGCGCTTACGCCATCCACACAAGAATAAGCCCCTGCCGCGCGGATCATCGCGCAGATTTCCGCCACCGGATTGATCTCGCCCACGAGATTGGACACATGCGGAAAGCAGACCAGCTTCACCTTGTCATCCAGCATATCCGCCAGCGCGCCCGGGTCCAGATGGCCGACCTCGTCCACCTGCCATTCCCGCAGCTCGATGCCCCGCGCCGCCAACCGCCGCCACGGGCCGGTATTGGCCTCGTGGTCCTGGTTGGTGACGATAATCGCATCGCCCGCCTTCAGCATCTGCCCGAAAGCCTGCGCCAAAACATAGGTGTTTTGCGTGGTGGAAGGCCCGAAGCTCAGCTCGTCAACCTCGATATTCAGCACGGCTGATAGCCGCGCGCGGGCCTCGTCCATTTCCTCCCCCGCTAGGCGGCTGGCTTCAAACGGATAATAGGGCTGCACCTTGCGCTGGGTGTAATAGCGGGTCAGGCGCTCGATCACCGGCGCGCAGGTATAGCTGCCACCGGCATTTTCAAAAAAACCCTGCCCTTGCAGGCTTGGCTCCTTAAGGGCGGGAAACTGTTGGCGGATGAATTCAATATCAAGTTGCATAGCCACATCGTGGCGCGGATTATCGGCATATACAAGGCTATTTTGCACACCCCGACTCCAGTTCCTGCATTCGCAGTTTTGCCTCCTGTATGCACATAGCGCAAGGATAGTCGCCAAATACGCAGTGACTGATATACCGGCTGGCTATAGAAAATAACTACACCGAATAGGAGAGTATTACATGGCATGGGTATATCTGATGATCGCTGCGACATTTGAAATGGCTTGGGCGATTGGCCTGAAATACACGGACGGGTTTTCTAAGCTATGGCCGTCGGTGCTGACCATTGCGGCGATGATCGTCAGTTTCCATTTTTTGGCCTTGGCCATGAAAACCCTACCCGTTGGCACCGCTTATGCGGTCTGGACCGGCACCGGCGCGGTTGGCGTTGCCATTTTGGGCATGTTCCTGTTTGGCGAATCCAGAGAGGTGGCCCGCATCCTCAGTATTACGCTCATTGTGGCTGGGGTGATTGGGCTAAAGGTGTTTTCAGGGCAGGCAGCAGCATAAAATCCACCTTTGAGCAAAGCACACTGTTAAAGCGTTGGTTCCCACACGCCATCTAAATGTGAAGCCTCGTCATCTCCCGGCCACCGTGGCATGAAGATACAAATAAACTTCAACTCCACATCCCCGATGTTGCGGTATTGAAACGCTGTGCCCACCGGGATATCAATCGACACTCCGGCTTCCAACCGTGCTACCCGCTCATCCTTTTCATCTTTTCGCCAAATTTCGCCCACCCCTTCAAGGATAAACCAAAATTCACTTACGGTTGCATGCACCGTCGCGCGGTTAATCTGGCGCGGCGGCACGGTGCTATGAATCATGTTCCCCGTGCTGCCATCCATAATAAACCGAATATCCGCCCCCGCCGGAGAGCGCGCATCGGGCGTAGGCCTGAGCTTGGTTTCTTTCATTTCTTTTCCTTTTCAAGTTCTCCAAGGGCCGCGATTACCCGAATTTCTACAATCGCACCTTCGCGCCTTAATCCGGCAGCTTCTATGGCTGTCCAAGCAGGATAAGGTGCTGAAACATATTCAAGGCGAATGGAATCGAAAAGCTCAAAATGCGCGCGAAGGCCGATGTGATAGGTGGTCATTTCCACCACGCTCTGAAAGCTTAGCCCCGCCTCGTGCAATACCACGCCGATCTTATCAAACGCGCTTCGCATCTGGGCAGCAGGGCTATCTGGCATTTGCCCCAGCCCATCACTTCCAGTCACACCGCCCAAAAATACATGCCCACCAGATATAATCGCTGGGGACATTTTTAGCGCGTCAGCCGCAGACCGGAACTGCGCAGGCATCACCACTTTCTTATACATCGCGCGCCTCCCTTATCCGTTCACATCCACCACAACCCGCCCCTTTACCTGCCCCTTCAAAATGGCGCGCCCAAGCTCGGGCAGGTCGGCCAATCCGGCGGGCTGGATCATCGCTTCAAGCTTGTCCATCGGTAAGTCCGCCGCGATCCGTGCCCATGCCCGCTGGCGGTTATCAACGGGCTGCATCACGCTATCAATGCCCAGCAAATTCACCCCGCGCAGCAAAAACGGGATCACCGTGGCGGGCAGGCCCATGCCGCCAGCCAGCCCGACCGCCGCCACCGAGGCACCATATTTCATCTGCCCCAATACCCGCGCCAGCATATCGCCGCCCACCGCGTCCACACAGCCCGCCCATGTTTCGGCCTCTAACGGGCGCTTGGTGGTCTCGTTAATATCTGTCCGCGCCACAATCTGGCTGGCACCAAGCGCGCGCAGATAATCCGCGGCCTCGGGCCGGCCTGTGACGGCCGCCACCTCATAGCCGCGCGCCGCCAATATCGCCGTCGCCACCGAGCCAACACCGCCCGCCGCGCCGGTAACCAGCACCGGACCATTGCCCGCCTTTAGCCCATGATCCTCCAGCGCCATCACCGCCAGCATCGCGGTAAAGCCCGCCGTGCCGACCGCCATCGCTTGCCGTGTATCCAGCCCCGCAGGCAGCGGCACCAGCCAATCGGCTTTCACCCGCGCCTTTTGCGCATAGCCGCCCCAATGGGCCTCGCCCACACGCCAGC
>WFUK01000421.1 GCA_015485015.1 Paracoccaceae bacterium
ATATTGACGGGCTGGTCTATAAGGGCCGCAGCTCCGAGACCTCGCCGCAAAAAGACGCCTTTGCGCAGGATACCGGGCTGCGCAATCTTGGTCAGGTGATCGAGGGCGCGGATTTGTTTCTCGGGCTTTCCGGCCCCGGGGTTCTGACACCCGAAATGGTTGGAAAAATGGCACCCGCGCCGATTATTTTTGCTTTGGCCAACCCGACCCCCGAGATTATGCCCGATGCGGTGCGCGCGGTTGCACCGGATGCGATTATGGCTACGGGGCGCTCTGATTTTCCCAATCAGGTGAATAACGTGTTGTGCTTTCCTTTCATTTTTCGCGGCGCGCTGGATGTGGGCGCAACCACGATTAACGACGCGATGGAGATCGCTTGTGTGGAGGGGATTGCCGAGCTGGCCCGCGCCAGCTCCAGCGCCGAGGCGGCGGCGGCTTATCGTGACGAAAGCCTGAAATTCGGGCCGGAATACCTGATCCCGAAACCATTTGATCCGCGCTTGCTCGCGATTGTTTCGGGGGCGGTGGTGAAGGCGGCGATGGAAAGCGGGGTGGCGACGCGGCCGATTGCGGATCTTGAAGCCTATAAGCAAAAACTGGAAAGCTCGGTCTTCCGCTCGGCGCTGATTATGCGGCCGGTATTCGAGAGCGCGCGCAACGCGGTGCGCAAGATCGTATTTGCCGAGGGCGAAAGCGAACGGGTGCTGCGCGCCGCGCATGCGATGACGGAAGAAATGACCGATATGCCGATTCTGATCGGCCGGCCCGAGGTAATAGAGGCGCGGCTTGAGAAATTTGGCCTGCCTTTGAAAGAAGGTGAACATTTCGAACTTGTGAACCCGCAAAATGATCCGCGCTTTCGGGATTATTGGGGGACCTATCACCAGATCATGCAGCGCAAAGGGGTGACGCCGGATTTGGCCAAGGCGATTATGCGCACCAATACCACGGCGATTGCGGCGGTAATGGTGGCGCGCGGCGATGCGGATAGCCTGATTTGCGGCACATTCGGGCAGTATTTGTGGCATCTGAATTATGTGCAACAGGTATTGGGCACCAGTGGTCTCACCCCGCGCGGTGCGCTTTCGCTGATGATCCTCGAAAATGGCCCGCTATTCATTGCCGATACCCATGTGAATGCCGAACCAACGGCGGCGCAAATGGTGGAAAGCGTGCTGGGCGCGGCGCGGCATGTCTGCCGGTTTGGTCTACAGCCAAAAATCGCGCTGTGTTCGCATTCACAATTCGGCAATCTGAACACGGGTTCCGCTTTGCGGATGCGGGAGGCTTTGGAGATGCTCGACAAAATGGACCTCGACTTCATCTATGAAGGCGAAATGCATACAGATGCGGCGCTGAGCGAACCCTTGCGGCGCAAGATTTTCCCCAACACGGCCTATGAAGGCGCTGCCAATGTGCTGATTTTTGCCAATTCGGATGCCGCTTCGGCTGTGCGCAATATCCTGAAAATGTCGGCGGGCGGGCTTGAGGTGGGGCCGATTTTGATGGGGATGGGCAATAAGGCGCATATCGTAACGCCCTCGATTACCGCACGGGGGTTGTTGAATATTGCGGCCTTGGCTGGAACCCCAGTGGCGACCTATGGCTGATGAAAAAATGGGGCGAAGACAGGGATGTTCGAAAAATATAAATATTTTGACCAGCCTGGGTTTAAATATGGAAATAGTCCAAGGTTTTTCGTTCCGCTAGCTGTATAGTTATTGTAGGTTTGACAAGATTATTGGACCTGCAGGCGCGTAGTCTTGAAATTTGTGATCACATATGAATGCGGAATTCAGGATGAAGATTGCACCATCACCCCGTGCTGGCGACATATTTGCGCCAGCGGGTCGGGGAGGGGTTGGTCGGTGAAAAAACCGTCAATATCGCTCATATGCCCGATGCGGGCTGGCGCCGAGCGGCTGAGCTTGGTGGCATCGGCTACCAAAAAAACCTTGCGGGCATTATTGATGATGGCGCGCGAAACCCGCACCTCGCGATAGTCAAAATCCAGCAATGAGCCGTCTTCATCGATGGCGGATACACCGATAATGGCGTAGTCGGCTTTGAATTGCTGCACCGTATCAAGCGTTGATTCCCCCACCAGCCCGCCATCGGAGCGTCGCAGCATGCCGCCCGTTACCATCACACCGCAATGGGGGTTTTCGGCCATGATATTGGCGATATTCAGATTATTGGTGATCACCAATAAATCCCGCTTTGTGCGCAAATGGCGCGCTACGGCCTCGGTGGTGGTGCCGATATTGATGAAAAGCGAAGCCTCGTCCGGAATGGCCTTGGCGCAGAGTTCACCAATCGCCTCCTTGGCATCGGCAGAAAGGCTTTTGCGGGCCGCATAGGCGGTATTGGCGACGCCGGATTGCAAAACCGCCCCGCCATGCACGCGGGTTAAATGCCCCTCGTCGCATAGGGTGTTGAGATCCCGACGGATCGTTTGCGGGGTAACGCGCAGGGCGGTGGCAAGGCTATCAACCGCCACGCGACCGGCCATGCGCACCGCGCTCAGAATTTCTTTTTGACGAAAAGTCAGGCTCATATTGGCTCCACAAACTGCGATAACATTCGCACCACAGCAGTTTTCCGTCAATAGCGCGAGCATTTTAGGCAAAAAAAGAAAATAACGAAAACACATTGACTAAAAGCGAAAATAAAACGAAAATAAAACGCCTCCAGCTTTGATCGGAATTTGATGTGTCTGACGATATTTATGATATTTTTGTAATCGGCGGCGGCGTGAATGGCTGCGGCATAGCGCGGGATGCTTCCGGGCGCGGCTTGCGCGTGGGCTTGGCCGAGATGAATGATCTCGCGAGCGCTACGTCTTCGGCCTCTACCAAGCTGTTTCATGGCGGTTTGCGCTATCTTGAATATTACAAATTCCGGCTGGTGCGCGAGGCGCTGATCGAGCGCGAAGTGCTGCTGCGCAACATGCCCCATATTAGCTGGCCGATGCGGTTTGTGCTGCCTTTGCACCGTGATATGCGGCCCGCCTGGCTGATCCGGATTGGGCTGTTTGTCTATGATCATTTGGGGGGGCGAAAGATTTTGCCGGCCACAAAAACCCTTGATCTAACCCGCGATGAAGCCGGAAAGCCGCTTAAAAAGTCCCTCAAAAAGGCTTTTGAGTATTCCGATTGCTGGGTGCAGGATAGCCGCTTGGTGGTGCTGAATGCGGTGGATGCAAAAGCGCGCGGGGCCAGGATTTTGACCCGGGCCAAGGTGATATCTGCCAAGCGGCGCGGCGATTTATGGGAGGTCGAGATTGACCGCAGCGGCGAATATCTGAAAATCCGCACGCGGGTGCTGGTTAATGCAGCCGGGCCTTGGGTGGCGAATATTCTGCATAACACCATCCAGATTGATACGCGCGAGAATGTGCGGCTGGTGCGGGGCAGCCATATCGTGGTGAAAAAGAAATTCCAGCATGATCGCGCCTATTTCTTTCAAGGTTCTGATAACCGGATTATTTTTGCCATTCCTTATGAGGGAGATTTCACCCTGATTGGCACCACAGATCAGGACCAAGGCACCGATGTGGGGCAGCCTGAATGCACGCCCCAGGAGGCGGATTATTTGCGCCAATTTGCCAGCGCGTATTTTGCGCAGCCGATCAAAGCCGAGGATATCGTCTGGACCTATTCCGGCGTGCGCCCGCTATATGATGATGGCGCCAGCAGCGCCACCGAGGCGACCCGCGATTATGTGTTGAGCCTGAACGAGGATGGCGCGCCGCTGCTTAGCGTATTTGGCGGAAAGATCACGACCTATCGAAAGCTGGCGGAGGCAGCGATGGCCAAGCTCTCGACCCAACTGCCAAATGCAGGCGAAGACTGGACCGCAAATGCGCCATTGCCCGGCGGGGATTTCCCGCATGACGGGGTGCAGGATTTGATTGCCAAGCTGGAGCGGGATTATCCATTTTTGCCCACCACGCTGGCCGCGCGCCTTATTCGCACCTATGGCACCGATGCCGCCAAGCTGCTGGACGGGGCAAAAACCCTTGCCGATCTTGGCCCTGATTTCGGAGCGGGGCTACACGAGGCCGAAATCCGCTGGCTTTGCCAACATGAATTTGCCGTGACCGCCAAGGATATCCTGTGGCGGCGCACCAAATTGGGGCTGCATTACAGCCCCGAACAGATCGCACAGCTGGAAAGCTGGCTGGCTGAGCAGAATTTACCAAAAAACAAAAAGAAGGTGTCGTGAGGTAGGGATATCAATAACCGCACACCTTTGAGCGGGAGAAGAATTACCAATGGCCGGATAGGGTTGGGCGCATCGCCTTGCCTCCAGCCGTTTTTAGCGGCCTGCCAGATGTGATCAGTTTGCTATTCAAACGGGATCTATTTTTTCTTTGCGGCCGGTTTTTTCTTCGTCGCTGGCTTCTTTTTCGCCGCAACCTTCTTTTTAGCTGGGGCCTTTTTCTTCGCGGCAGGCTTTTTCTTGCCCTTGCTTGCGGCTTTGGCATTCACCAGCTCAATCGCCAGCTCGGCAGTCACATCTTCCGGCTCTTTATCTTTGGGCAGGGTGGCGTTGATCTTTTCCCATTTGATATAAGGACCATAGCGCCCTTTCATAATGTTCATTTCGCCGCCATCAGGATGCTCGCCCAAGGCTTTTATCGGCTCTGCGGCCTGTCCTCGGCCCCGCCCCGGAGGTTTGCTGGCGATCATCTCTACCGCGCGATTCATGCCGATGGTGAAAATCTCGTCGCCATCAGGGAGGTTCACATAGGTTTTGGCGGGCTTCTTGCCTTTTTCCTCGGCAGGCTTGGTCCATAGGATATAGGGGCCATAAGGGCCGATAGCGGCGGTAATCACCCCGCCTTCGGGATGGTCGCCAATGGTGCGGGGCAGGCTGAGCATTTGCAGCGCCTTTTCCAGCGTCATCGCAGCAGGGTCCGAGCCTTTGGGCACAGAGGCACGCTTGGGCTTGGGCATTTCCTCGGTCGGCTCGCCTAGCTGCACATAGGGGCCAAAGCGCCCCGCGCGCAGGGTCACAGGCACGCCTTCTTCGTTTTGCCCCAGCACCTTGCCATCCAGCCCCGCCATATCGCCGCCAATGGCCTCGCCCGCCAAGGGGCGCGTATAGCGGCATTCGGGGTAATTCGAGCAGCCGATAAAGGCCCCGCCCGAGCGTGCGGTGCGCAGGCTGAGCTTGCCCACGCCGCAATTTTTGCAAATCCTCGGGGTTGGGTCCTCGGCTGTTACCGGAAATAGATGCGGCTCCAGAAATTCGTTGATCTTTTCCAAAACATCGGTGATGCGCAGCTCGGATGTCTCGGCAATCGCGGCAGAAAAATCACCCCAGAAGCGGTGCAGCAGTTCCTTCCAATCCGCGTCGCCGGCGCTGACCCTATCCAGATCATCCTCAAGCGCGGCGGTGAAATTATAGCCGACATATTTGCGGAAATAGCTTTCGAGGAAGGCGGTTACAAGCCGGCCTTTATCCTCTGGATGAAGACGGTTTTTCTCCTTGCGGACGTATTCACGATCCTGAATCGTGGTGATGACCGAGGCATAGGTGGACGGGCGGCCAATGCCCAGCTCTTCCATGCGTTTTACCAGTGTGGCCTCGGTATAGCGCGGCGGAGGCTGGGTGAAATGCTGCTGGGCAAAGGTGCTGGCATCTTCGGAAAGCAGCGCCTTTTCGTGCCGCAAAATGCCGCTATCAATCACCACCTCGTCTTCGGTGAATTTGGTATAGTCGGCGCTAAAGGCCCCTGATTTCGGCTGGGCGCTGTCGCCCTCGTGGATCACCGGCAGGCGCGCATCCTCGCCCTTGGCCTCCACATCATCGCGCCCCTCTTCATAGACCTTCAAAAAGCCCTCAAAGGTAATGACCTGACCATTGGCGCGCAAAATCACATCGCCATCCGCCGAGCCGATATCCACCGCCGTGCGCTCCAGCCGCGCGCCGGACATCTGGCAGGCAATGGTGCGCTTCCAGATCAGATCATAGAGCTTGCGCTGGTCGCCCTCGAGCCGCGCCAGCTTGGCGGGTTCGCGATCCATTTCGGTGGGGCGAATACATTCATGCGCCTCTTGGGCGTTTTTGGCTTTGTTTTTATAGATGCGCGGCGATTTCGGGATATATTCCGCGCCGTATTTATCGGTGATATAGGCCCGCGCGGCGGTCACGGCCTCGGGAGCCATATCAATGCCGTCTGTCCGCATATAGGTAATGTATCCGGCCTCGTAAAGCCGCTGGGCGGTAGACATGGTTTGTCGCGCGCCAAAGCCGAATTTGCGGCTGGCTTCTTGCTGGAGGGTCGAGGTCATGAAGGGCGCAGAGGGATTGCGCGTGCCGGGCTTGGCTTCGACCTTCAGCACGCTAAGCGCACGCGAGGTAATGGCCTGCACCGCCAGCTCGGCCGAGGCGGCGGTGTTCAGGTCAAATTTTTCCAGCTTCTTGCCCGC
>WFUK01000422.1 GCA_015485015.1 Paracoccaceae bacterium
CGGCCAGCGGCGCGCCGGACAGGGTGTCGGCCTCCATCTGGGCGGGGCGCCGCTGGCCGATCAAAAGCCGCCGCACTGGTAAAATGGAAACGGTTCTTGTCCTTCATGGTCTTGGCCGCCGCGCCGCCTCCATGCGCCGCTTGGCGATGGGGCTGGAGGCCGGTGGATTCGCCACGAATCTGCTGGATTACCCCTCCACCCGTGGTTCGATCGAGGATCTGGCGCGGGATTTATCCGCCGCTCTGCCGACCACAGGAAAGCTGCATTTTGTTGGCCATTCCCTTGGCGGGATCATAAGCAAACGGCTGGCGAGGACATTACCCGATGCGCGCAGGGGGCGGCTGGTGCAGATCGGTGCGCCGAATTTTGGCAGCGAGGTCGCGGCGCGGGCGGCGATCTTTTCGCCCATCATGGGACCGGCGCTGGCCGAGCTGGTGCCGCATGATGGCGAGGATGATGCCGAGAATGATGCGGGGCTGGATATCGGCTCTATCGCGGGCACCGCTGCGCTATCGGCCTATCGGCTGGTCACCGGCATTGACGGCGAAAATGACGGCAAGGTCAGCCTGAAATCGGCTTGGGGCCATGCGCCGGCGCATAAGCGCATCGCCTTGCCGGTTGCCCATAGCCTGATGATGCAGGATGCCCGCGTGATCGCCGCCACGCTGGAATATCTGCGCTCGGGGGCGTTTCCCCAAACGGATTAAGGCCATGGTATTTTCGGGGCTGCGTGCCTAGATAAAGGCAAGACCCGAACACAGGAGGTGATTATGAAAATGCAAACAGGTATATTGCCGGGCCTGCCAGCCCATGGCCGGTTTATCGAGCTTACCGCACGCCCCGAGGCCAGCCTGGCCGCGCTGGAGGCTTTGCCGGTGGGCGAAAATTTGGTGGTTGGCCTTGGTCCGGCGCTGGTGGCGCGCTTTGGCGCGGTTGAGGGCCTGCACGGCTTTCGCGCCGTGAGCGGCGTTGTTGATGTGCCATCCACCCAAGCCGATCTCTGGCTCTGGTTTCGCGGCGAGGCTCGCGGCGAAATTGCCAAGCAGGCGCGGCAGGTGCTGCGAAGGCTGCCGGATTTCGAGGTGGTTCGACAGGTGGAGGGCTTCAAGTATGCCGGAGGGCTGGATTTGAGCGGCTATGAAGACGGCACCGAAAACCCCGAAGGCGAAGCGGCGATCAAGGCTACCTTTGCGCCGGATGGCTCCAGCTTTGTGACGGTGCAGCAATGGGTGCATCGGCTGGAGCGGTTTGACCCGCTGCCCGAGGCCGAGCGCGATAATATCATTGGCCGCCGCATCAAGGATAATGTCGAACTTACAGACGCACCGGAATTTGCCCATGTAAAACGCACGGCGCAAGAGAGCTTCACCCCCGAGGCCTTTATGCTGCGCCGCTCCATGCCATGGGCCGAAAACGGGCAGGAAGGGCTGAATTTTGTGTCATTTGGCAATTCCTTTCAAGCCTTTGAGGCCCAGCAGCGGCGGATGGCGGGGCTGGAGGATGGCATAGCCGACGGGCTATACCGCTTCACCCGGCCTATTACCGGCGCGAATTACTGGTGCCCGCCCATGCGGGAAGATCGGCTGGACCTGACAGGGATCGCGCCCTAGCCAAGCGCAGCGAGGCCACGGCTTATCCTAGGGCGGGCCGCGCGGAAGGCTGATATCTGGAATGATTTGCCCCGGCTGCGAATTTTGCGCCGAATCCCTTGACCTTCCCGCCGATGCGCCGTAAATAGCGGGTCTCTAATTCCGGTGCTTTGCACCCCGTTTAATTTTAACTAAGGAGACACCGATGTCTCGTCGTTGCGAACTTACAGGTAAAGCCGTGCTAACTGGTAACAATGTTAGCCACGCCAAAAACCGCACCCGCCGTGTTTTTCGGCCAAACCTGAATGATGTAACCCTTGCATCAGACACTTTGGGCCGTGCCTTCAAATTCCGGATTTCCGCGTCTGCATTGCGCACCGTTGATCACCGTGGTGGTCTGGATGCCTTCATGGCGAAATCCAAAGATAGCGAGCTTTCACCAGCGGCGCTGAAAGTTAAAAAAGACATCGCGAAAGCGCAAGCCTCCGCTTAAGCTTTTCGGCTTTGAAAAATATGCCTCGCAGATATTTCTGCGAGGCTATTTTTGTTTCTACGGGGCGAAATCCTGCCCGAAGGCTTGCAGCTTTTGGCTCGCTGCCTATACTCGGGATATGACCCGATCTATCTTGTTTGTTTGCCTTGGCAATATTTGCCGCTCCCCCACCGCCGAGGCGGTTTTCCGTGTGCAATCCAAGGGGCGCGGGCTGGAGATTGATAGCGCCGGCACTTCGGGCTGGCATGATGGCAAACCCAGTGACCCGCGCGCCAGCGCCGAGGCGGCGCGGCGGGATATTGATATGTCCTATATTCGCTCGCGCAAAGTGGTGGCGAGCGATTTCAGCCGCTTTGATTTGATCGTCGGTATGGATGCGCAGAATATGCGGGACCTGAAAGCCATGCAACCTGCGGGCAGCCCCGCGCGCTTGGTCAAGCTGCTGGATTATGCGCCCGGGCTTGGGCTATCCGATGTGCCGGATCCTTACTTTGAAGATAATTTCCCCGAGGTGCTGGATATGATCGAGACCGCCTGCGCGGGCTTGCTGGACAGCCTTTAGCCGGTTTGGCTCTGCGTCGGTATTTTGATGTAATATACCCGCAGCCCTTTGGAACCTTCTTCGACCTTAGCCAATTCATAGCTCTGCTCGGCGCAAAAATGCGGCACATCGATTGCCGCCGCCGGATCATCCGCAACCAGCCTTAGCACCTGCCCTGCGGCCATGGATTTCAGCCGCTTGCGGGCCTTTAGCACCGGCAGTGGGCATAGCAGCGAGCGGGCGTCGATTTCGAGATCAAATTCCATGGGGCAGGCTAAATCGCAAGGTCACGGCTGTCCACGCAAATGTGACAATTCTGTGCATGACCTTTGCGGATAAACCCGCTAAAGCTGGGCAAAAGGATAAAGGATTTAGCATGTTTGGAATTGATGTAATCGACGCCACGCTACTGCCATCGATATTTGTGGCGTTGCTTGCGGGTATTATCAGCTTTTTAAGCCCCTGTGTGCTGCCGATTGTGCCGCCTTATCTGGCGTTTATGGCCGGTTCGTCAATGGATGAAATCGAGCAGGGCAAAAGCAAAAAGGTGATTATCTCAGCGCTCTTTTTTGTGCTTGGTCTCTCTACGGTATTTATGTTTCTGGGCATTGCCGCCTCGGCGCTGGGGCGAAGCCTGCTGCGCTATCAGGGCGAAATGACCATTGCTGGCGGCGTTATCATCATCATCTTTGGCCTGCATTTTCTCGGCTTGTTTCGCATTCCGTTTCTTTATCGCGAGGCGCGGATGGATGTAAAAACCGAGGGCGGCAGCTTTATCGGGGCCTATATTCTGGGCTTGGCTTTTGCCTTTGGCTGGTCGCCTTGCATCGGGCCGATTCTGGGCACCATCCTGTTTTTGGTGGTGGATGAAGGCTCGGTTGGCAGGGGGATGATCATGATGGGGGCTTATGCTTTTGGTCTTGGTATTCCGTTTTTGCTGGCGGCGGTATTTATCAACCGTGCCATCGGGATGCTGAACCGCTTCAAAAAGCACATGCGCAAGGTCGAGATCGGGTCGGGGGTTTTGATGGTTACCATCGGTATAATGATGATCACCGGCTGGTTTACCGCGATGTCATTTTGGCTGCTGGAGAAATTCCCGAGCCTTGGCGCGATCGGTTAACCCTATCCAAAGGGGCGCCGGGGCAATATAGTCGGGCAAAACGAGAGCGCCGATCCGATGAGCCAAGCCAGCCCCGTGCGCAAGCGCAAGGTATTTTTTCTGCCGGGATATGACCCGATGCCCGCGCGGCATTATCGCGAGATCTATCGCCGCGAAGCCGCGCTTCAGGCCGGGATTTCGGGCTATGCCCTATCCATGCAGGCAAAGCAAGGCGGGGCTTATGCGTGGCAGGTGAACGCCGAAATGGATGGCGAAGAAACCATAACCGAGATCGAATTTCTCACATGGAATGATATTGTTACTGGCTCGATGCAGGCCGGCATTCTGGCCAGCTATTGGTTGTTGCTGCGCACGCTCTGGCTTTATCTGCACACCGGCGCGCTATGGTCGCTGATCCGGCTGCGGCCCGCGCCGATGCTGGCGGCGCTTTATCCGGTATTGCTGCTTGGCGGGCAGCTCGGGCTTGGCTTGCTGGGGCTTTGGCTGGCGGTATGGCTGCTCGGCGGGGCTGGATGGGGGCTTGGCGCGCTGGTGCTTTGGGGTGTCTTGTGGCTGTTCAAGCAGCAGGATCACCGGATTTATGCCTATTATCTGCTATATGTTTATGCCTTTTCCGCGTGGCATGCGGGGGGCTATCCGCCGGTGCTGCGCGCGCGGCTGCAGGATTTCAAGGCGCGGATCGCGGCGGCTTTGGCGCAGGATAATGACGAGGTGCTGATTGTGGGCCATTCCGTCGGCGCGCATCTGGGCGTTGAATTGCTGGCGGAAATGGAGCGCGAGGGCATGATCAAGGGCGACACCCCGCTTTCCCTGCTCACTCTGGGAGAGGTGATTCCGATGATTTCCTATCTGCCCGCCGCACGGGGCTTGCGGCGCAACCTGCACGAGCTGGGCCAAAGCGCGCGGGTGTTTTGGCTGGATATCACCGCGCCGGGTGACGGCGGCTGCTTTGCGCTTTGTGATCCGGTGGCGGTCAGCGGTGTTGGCGATGGGCCAAAGGTGATCTCTGCCGCCTTCAGCCAGACCCTGAAGCCCGAGACCTATGCCGCCCGCAAGCGCGCGTTTTTCAAGCTGCATTTCCAGTATCTCTGCGCCTTTGATCGCCCGGGGATCTATGATTATTTTGCCATCACCGCAGGGCCAAAAACGCTGGAAGCACGGTTTGGGGCGCAGCCGGATTCGCCCTCCAAACGCAGGCAATGTTTTTCAAAATATACGGATATGGACGATGCGTAAGCTACCGGTAAAACCCGCCTCGCGCCCAGATGGCACCGGCATTTTTGGCCGGATCAAGCTGTTCCGGCAGGATATTTTCGCCTCCCAACCGGCCAAGCTTTACAAGGCATGGATGGCCGAAACCCGCACACCGTTTTACCGCAGCTTTCTGGTCAATCAGCCCGACCTCGTGAAGCGGGTGCTAAAGGAGCGGCCGGGGGATTTTCCGAAATCGCCGGTGATCCATGACACCCTCAAACACCTGCTGGGCGATAGCGTGTTTGTCACCAATGGCGAGCAATGGAAGCGCCAGCGCCGCATTATCGATCCGGCTTTTGAAGGCGGGCGGCTGCATGAGGCCTTTCCGGCGATGCGCGCGGCGGGGCTGGCCGCACTGGCGCGGCTGGGCGAGGGCGGCGAGATCGAGATGGAATACCAAACCGCGCATCTGACAGCGGATGTGATTTTCCGCACGCTGTTTTCCATGCCGATCGAGGATGATACCGCCACTAAGGTTTTTCAGGCGTTTCGTGATTACCAGCGCACCCAGCCCTTGTGGAATGTGGCGGGGCTTTTGCAGCTCCCCGCTTGGGTGCCGCGCTTTCGCAACAAAAAGGCCAAAGCGGCGGCAGGCGACATTCGCGGGCTGTTGGAGGGCTTGGTAAACGCGCGGCAGGCCGAGATCGCGGCTGGCACCGCCCCCGATGATCTGGCCAGCAAGATCATGACCAAAGCCGACCCCGAAACCGGCCATAAGTTCGGCGCACAAGAGATGGTGGATCAGGTTGCGATCTTCTTTCTGGCGGGGCATGAAACCTCGGCCTCGGCCTTAAGCTGGGCGCTATATCTGCTGGCGTTTGACCCCGATGTGCAGGCGCGGCTGGCGGATGAGGTGGCGGGGCTGGACATGGAAAACATCCAGTTCAAAGACCTTTCCAAGCTGCGCTTCACCCGCGCGGTGTTTCGCGAAACCCTGCGGCTTTATCCCCCCGTGCCGATGATGGTGCGCCGCGCCGAGCGCGAGGAGGAAATGCGCGAGCGCAAGGTGGCCAAAGGCTCGATGGTGATCCTTAGCCCATGGCATCTGCACCGCCACGAGCGCCTGTGGGACCGCCCCGACGAATTTGACCCCGACCGCTGGGAAACGGAAAACGGCAAGCAGTGTGGGCGCGAGGCCTATATCCCGTTTTCCGCCGGCGCGCGGGTTTGCACAGGGGCGGGCTTTGGCATGGCCGAGGGGGTGCTGCTGTTGGCGATGCTGGTGCAGAAGTTCCGGTTTGAGCTGGTGCGGGAGCCAACCCCCGTGGCGTATTTAACGGTGCGGGCGAAAGACGGGATCTGGCTGCGGCTGGTGCCACGGGCTTGATGAGATTATACGCTGGAGTGAAAAACACACCGCAAAGGGGCAGGGAGCTGAAAAACCTATGACCGAGAAAGAGATATCGCTTGGGTCAGCGCCGCACCAATGGGAGGATATTGAAAAAGCTATCCTGCCGATATGTGGGAGAAAGACCAGACAGCAGCGATAGCGATAATAAAGCCGGTGTTTGCAGCAGGTAAAAATGCTGTAGCATTGAGCGGAGCCAAAACAAAACTACAGTTTCAGGAGAAATATTATGTCGGATGCATTTCATATATTCGGGTTTCAAGCCCGCCATATTTTCCCGCGCTATCTGCTTGATGGTCCACGCCTGAAAAAGCTGGTTTTTCTTTTGTTCATCGGGCTGGGGCAAGCCGCCCTTGCCCAAAGCGACCCCTGCGCGCGCTGGGAAGATCCGCTCTTTTGGCAACGCAGCAATGCGACCGTGGTGCGACAATGCCTGACTGACAGCGGGTTTCTCGAGCAGCAGGGGCAGAACGGAGAAACCCCGCTGCACCGCGCCGCCGAATTTGCGGATTTCCCCGAGGCGATTGCCGGTTTTTCCGGCGCTGCGCTGGATTTTAACGCGCTAAACGGGCGCGGGCTGAGCGCATTACAATTGCTGGCCAAACGGGCGGGGCCGCTTGGCTATATCGAAGCCTTGGTGGCGTCGGGCGCGGATATAAACCTGAAAACGCCGCAGGGGGATACGGTATTAACCCTGTTTCTTGTGGCCAAAGCCAGCCGCCGCAAAGTTCAGGCCCTGCTTGATATGGGGGCCGATGCGACGGTTGAAACCTATACCGGCGCGACGCCGCTGATCCTGGCGGTGCTGACACTGGCCGATCCGGGGGTGATCACCGCCCTGATAGACGCGGGCGCTGACCCGAACCGCAAAACCGAACGCGGACTGAATGCGATGATCGCCATGATGTCCACGCCCCAGCCGGTGCTTGTGATCGGGCCGTTGCTGCAAGCGGGGGGCGACCCGAACGGGAGCGATCTTTTTGGCAACCCGCTCATTATATCCGCGCTGCGCTTTCCGCAGGCGAATTATGGCCTGCTGCGTATTCTGGTGTCGAGCGGGGCTGATGTGAATGCGCAAGACCCAGTCAGCGGTCGCACGCTATTGCAGAAGTTGGCATTGATAGACGGGCAAGAGGCGGCGCTGCGGGTTTTGCTCGATTTGGGGGCGGATGCGGATATCAGGGATAATAACGGCGACACCGCGCTGGACCTGATGGTGCGGGCCGGCGCCAATCGCGACATTAGCTCGACTCTTCAGCCTTGAGTTGCGGCTGGTGTCGAGATAACGCTTGCCCTCTTGCCAGTATAAGATATCATTCTTGCAAGTTTAACGAATGTGAAAGAGGTGGATGTTTAGAGTATCTGTAGCGGCATTCTGGCTGTTCTTCCTCGGAATTGGCACAGGAACCGCGCAAACCCTGACCTGCGAAGACTGGCAAGACCCCGCATTTTGGCAGGAGGCCGGAGTTTCCGATATTCGCGCCTGTCTGGCTGATCCGGAATTTTTGGATCAACAAGACCTGAATAACTGGACCCCGCTGCATTATGCTGCTGCCTTTTCCCGACAGGGGCTTGTGGTGCAAATATTGGTCCGGGGCGGTGCGGATATGTCGATCCGGAATAGCGAGGGCCAAACCCCGCTTCAATTGGCCCGCGAGGCAGGCGGAACCAGAGTGATTATTTTCGCGCTGGAAATGCTCGAGAGATCAGGGTTGCGCCGACCACAAACCAGCCAGTTTGTCCAGCGGTCCGAAGCCTTTGCCGCCCTGAACCAGCCTTCATCCGCCACGCGAATAGCCGAGATGATTGCAAAAGGCATGAACCCCGATCTGCGAAACACCATTAGCGATACCTTGCTGATCGGGGCCATCCGGGCCGAACGCCCTGATCCAGGGCTTGTCCGCCGGTGCCGATATGAACCGACCCAAGCCAAGGCTGCTCGGGAATCCTTATTTCAGAGGGGCGACCCCGCTACAATTAGCGATAATTTTCGGGGCCAGCGAGCGCGCCCCCGAAGCGCGGAGAAGCTATATTCAGGCGCTAATTGCGGCGGGGGCGGAGCTGGATAATATTGGTGGTCAAAATGCAACACCGATCCATTTGCTGGCGCAATATGGCAGGGATCCGGCGCTGGTCGGGATATTTAGGCAGGCTGGCGGCGACCTGAATATAGCAGGCCGGCAAGGGGTGACTCCGCTACATCTAGCAGCCCTCAATGACGGCGCGCCAGAGATCATCGCCGAATTTGTATTGCAGGGGGCTTTGCTGGAAATCAGGGCCACGGCTCTGGGCATGACCCCCTTGCAGCTGGCGGTCGCGCGGGGGGTTCCGGCAACGGTGACGGCTTTTCTGGATGCGGGTGCGGCCACGGATGTGAGGCTGCGAGCCGGCGAGAGCTTGCTGGATCTGGCGGCGGGAAATGACAAGCTGAATGGTTCTGATGTGCTGCTACGCCTAGATGACCCGCCGCTTTAGGGGGGATCGAGCGTGCCATGATGAAGCTACAACTTGTTTTGCAGGGCCTTTAGCACATAAAGCCGGATCGCGGTGGCAAGACCGGAGCTGCCCAAACGGGCGTCGTCGATTTCAGCCGCAAGGCCGTTGATGGTTTTGCCCTCGTCATCCGCGATTTTCAGGAAGGCCCGCCAGAACGGCTCCTCCAGCGAGACCGAAGTGCGATGGCCATGCAGCGTCAGCGAGCGTTTCTTTGGCCGCGCATCAGACATCGCGCTTATGGCCATCTAGCACTTGCGCGGCCTTCACCGCTTCCGTTTGTTGCAGCGTTTTTTCGGCTTTGCTGCGGCCATGCAGGGCAGCGTTTTGATCCGCTGCCTTGCGCTTTCCGTCGCGCTCGATCTGCTTGCGCTTTTGGCGCAGGTTGATGAGCTTCCCGGTCATTTTGGCCCGATCATATCTTCGGGCCGCACCACGCGGTCAAAGGTTTCACCATCGACCAAACCGAGCGCAATGGCTTCTTCGCGCAAAGTCGTGCCGTTTTTATGCGCGGTTTTGGCAACCTTGGTGGCGTTGTCATAGCCGATGGTCGGGGCCAGCGCCGTGACCAGCATCAGGCTTTCCTGCATCAGCTTTTCAATGCGTGGCTTGTTGGCCTCGATGCCGTTCAGCATGCGTTTGGTGAAGCTGTCGCTGGCATCTCCCAAAAGCTGAATAGATTGCAAGAGGTTATAGGCCATCATCGGGTTATAGACATTCAGCTCGAAATGCCCTTGCGAACCGGCAAAGCCGATCGCCGCATCATTGCCCATCACATGGATCGCGACTTGCGTCAGCGCCTCGGCC
>WFUK01000423.1 GCA_015485015.1 Paracoccaceae bacterium
ACGAGGTCCCGTCCTATCTATTCATCCAACAATTGTATCTTTTATGCCATTGTGGCATAAGTAAATACAACATTTATTTTTACGCCCTTTCGGGGTTACTTGTTGGGGCATCCATGTATTTCGCACAAGCCACCCAAGGCAAGCGCCGGTTCGCATCTTTCCGTTCAATCGCGGCTTTGATTTTGCGGGAAATGGCCACGACCTATGGCAAATCTGCGGGGGGCTATATCTGGGCTGTGCTGGAGCCGGTCCTGGGAATTGCGCTCCTCAGTTATGTCTTCTCTCTGGCCTTTAGATCCCCCAGCCTAGGCACCAATTTTCCGATATTCTACGCCACCGGCTATTTGCCCTATTTCATGTATATGGATATCAGCCGCAAGGTCGGCTCGGCTTTGATCTTCTCGCGCCCCTTGCTGGGATATCCGGCCGTCACGTTTATGGATGCGGTTATTGCCCGGTTTTTATTGAGCTTTATGACCCATATTCTGGTGTTTTATATATTGATAACCGGTATCGAGCTGGTTTTTGAAACCCACACGATCCACAATTACAGCTATATGATCAATGCGATGCTCATGGCCGCCGCATTGGGTCTTGGCATCGGGAGTATAAACTGCGTTTTGTGGTCTATATTCCCTGTATGGGAGCGCCTCTGGGGCATATTGAACAAGCCGCTTTTTATCCTTTCGGCCGTGCTTTTCGTGATGGAGGATATTCCCACGGCTTACCAGAAATACCTGTGGTATAATCCGCTGGTCCATATCACGGCGGAGATGCGCAAAGGGTTTTATCCAACTTATAGCGGTGATTTTATATCCCCCCTATATGTGTATGGCATTGCTCTTGCGACGATGACGGCCGGCTTCTTTTTGCTTTTGCGATTTCATAAGCAGATATTGAATAAGTGATCCCGCTTTTGGACGGGCCTTCAAGGTGTAATACCCGTTGAATTTCCCGTGAATTTTGATAATCAATACACAAGGATAATCAATTTCCCAAAGTTAGGAACCCATAGTGACCCGCTCAAAGCGCCTGTTTGATTTGGTTGTCGCGATTGTATTTGGTTTGCTATTATTTCCCGTTATCGTGGCCATTTTTATTGTTGTCTTGATAAAGGATGGCCGCCCGGTTTTTTACGTGTCAGAGCGTATGAAAACTCCGGATACAGGGTTTAACATCTATAAATTCAGAACGATGACGCCATCAAAAGAGGATACCGGCGTATCAGGGGGCGACAAGCTAAATCGTGATACCAAATCTGGTCCTGTATTACGGCGCACGCATTTGGATGAGCTGCCGCAGCTTTGGAATGTATTGAAAGGCGATATCAGCCTTGTTGGACCCCGGCCCCCGATGCGCCAATATGTCGAACAATTTCCCGATCTCTACGGCTCTGTTTTGCAATCACGCCCGGGCATTACCGGGCTGGCCACCCTTGTTTTTCGCAAGCGCGAATATCGCCTTCTAGCCCACACAAAAACTACCGCCGAAACAGATGCCGTATATACGCGCATCTGTATTCCCAGAAAGGCGGCTTTGGATCGAATTTATCAAAAAAACCAAAGCCTGTGTTTTGACCTATACATTTTGATCAAAACCGTATTTAGGTGACAACGAGGCGGCGCGAGCGCCTCGGCCCGCTATCAGATGCGCAGGGGTTCCGGAGGTTTGGCAACATGATTAGCCCATATCCAGCGTTGTGGTCCTGCGGGCATGCATTTCAAATTCAGGGCACAGGCCTAAATGAACAACTCGGTAGATAGCCCTTCCAGCCATTTTATTGCCATCAATTTTCACGGCTTTCATGATGCGAATATGGCGCTAGATTGCGTCCGCTCGGTTTTAAGCTCCGCCAAGGGGTTGTCCGGGCCGGTCGAGTTTGTATTTTTTCACCCCTCCAATCCCCCCCTTCCGAATGATCTGGTAGAGGGGCTGGAAGCCTTAAGCGTCACGCGTATGGGCTTGCCTGAAAGCTCAAATGGCGAGCGCCTGAATGCGCAGCTGCAAAAATCAGCGGGTTTCAGCTTTTTCTATCGTGTTGATGCGGATGATTTGGTTTCTAAAGACCGGTTTAGGTGGCAATCAGCACAGTTTTTGAATTCCGGTTGCGATATATGTGGCGGCGGGCTGGTGTATCATAATATTAAAACAGGCGAGAGATCCGACATTTTCCCACCCGAACGCCCGGGAATATTATCCTACCTGTTCAATCGCCACTTCCTGCATCCGAGCCTCGCATTCCGCTTGGAGACATTTAAGCTGCAATATAGCGCCGACCGCCTTGAGGATAAAGAACTCGCCCTTTCGGCCCGTAGAGCAAACCTGATCGTTCGGAATGATCAACGGATTTACGGGACTTACAATCTGAATCCAAATGCACGCAACGGTAAGAGTTTTGCCAAAAGGGAATTAAAGCTGAATCTCGCCTATATTCTGGAGACCCGCAAATACTGGGCCATGCCCATCGCATTTGGCTTATTTGCTCTATCATGGCTAATTAAGCGTGATACGTTGAGAAACATACGTAAAATTATATTGCCAAGCCGCAGCTCAGGATGAAAAGCGGGCGCAATCTAGGCTTTACCCCCCGCGCCCCGCGCCTTATAACCCCGCTCATGGATAACGCTTTGATCATACGAATTAGCCGCCCGACGCTCTGAGCAGGAGTTGTCGGGAAAAGGTGTATGGCCTCGCCGCACCGCCCCTTTGTCCAGTTTTCATCATATTTACGGAGCGACCTTATGTGCGCCGAGACCCCCGATTATAAACCGACCCTGAACCTGCCAAAAACCGATTTCCCGATGCGCGCCGGCCTGCCCAAGCGCGAGCCGGCATGGCTGCAAAAATGGGCCGATATGGACCTTTACGAGGCCCTGCGCCGCAAAGAAGGCCGCAAGCCCTATATCCTGCATGACGGCCCGCCCTATGCCAACGGCCACCTGCATATCGGCCACGCGCTGAATAAGATCCTGAAAGACATGGTGGTGCGCTCCCACCAGATGCTGGGCTTTGACGCCCGCTACGTGCCGGGCTGGGATTGCCACGGCCTGCCGATCGAGTGGAAGATCGAGGAGCAGTATCGCGCCAAGGGCAAGAACAAGGACGACGTGCCGATCAACGAGCTGCGCGGCGAGTGCCGGAAGTTTGCCCAGGGCTGGGTGGATATCCAGCGCGAGGAGTTCAAGCGGCTGGGGGTGAATGGCAAGTGGGATGACCCGTATCTGACGATGAATTTCGAGAGCGAGGCGGTGATTGCCGAGGAGTTCATGAAGTTTGTGATGAATGGCAGCCTGTATCGTGGGAGTAAGCCCGTGATGTGGTCGCCGGTGGAGAAAACGGCGCTGGCCGAGGCGGAGATCGAGTATCACGACCATCAGAGCCATACGATTTGGGTGAAGTTTAAGGTGGTTGCAACTGAAACAAAAGATGCAGTACGCGAACCAGATAGTGAATATAAAGATAACAATGCGGTGTTACCACTAGACAGTTTACTACATGCACACGTGATAATTTGGACTACCACTCCATGGACAATTCCTTCAAATAAAGCCGTAGCTTTCAATAAGGGTGTTCAATACGGTTTGTATCATGTTCTCGAAACAGAAGATGAAAGCTGGGCATCCGTTGGCGATCGTTTCGTAATCGCAAAAAAATTAGCGGATGAGACGCTTGGAAGTGCCCGCGTCACAAAGTCTGAATGTTTACGCGACGTTTACAACGAAGAATTGCTCAATGTAACCTGCAAACACCCCTTCGCCGACCTCGACCCGTTCTGGGACTACCCCGAGGGCGTGCCGATGATTGATGGCGACCACGTCACCGACGACGCAGGCACAGGCTTTGTGCATACCGCGCCCTCCCACGGCGCCGATGACTATGAGTGCTTCGTGAAGCGCGGCTGGACGCAGCGGATGACGCACAATGTCAACGAGGAGTCCGCGTTCGAGAGCTTCGTGCCGTTCTTTGCTGGTAAGCGGGTCATGCGGACCAAACCCAAAAAAGGGGATTGGGAAGGGGATGCCAACCAAGCTGTTATCTCCAAGCTGATCGAGGCCAATGCGCTGATCGCACGCGGCCGCGTTAAGCACAGCTACCCCCACTCCTGGCGCTCCAAAGCCCCGATCATTTTCCGCAATACGCCGCAATGGTTTGTCGCGATTGATAAGGAATTAAATGACGGGATGGACGAGCATGGCAAGACCATCCGGAGCCGCGCCCTGACCGAGATTGACAATGTGAAGTGGACGCCAAAATCCGGCCGCAACCGCCTCTATTCGATGATCGAAAACCGCCCTGACTGGGTGCTGTCTCGCCAGCGCGCATGGGGCGTGCCGCTTTCGTGCTTCATCAAGGTGTCGGAGCAGGGCGACGTTGAAATCCTGCGCGACGAGGCTGTAAATGCCCGCATCGCAGCCGCCTTCCGTGCCGAGGGCGCGGATGCTTGGTTCGAGGAGGGCGCGCAAGAGCGCTTCCTTGGCGATCACGCGAATGATGGCTGGGAGCTTGTCACCGACATTCTGGACGTGTGGTTTGACTCAGGCTCCACCCATGCCTTTGTAATTCGCGACCGCACCGATGGCTCGCCCGATGGCGTGGCGGATGTGTATCTTGAAGGCACCGACCAGCACCGTGGCTGGTTCCATTCCAGCCTGTTGCAATCGGTCGGCACCAAGGGCAAAGCGCCTTATCGCGAGGTGGTCACGGCGGGCTTTACGCTCGACGCCAAGGGCATGAAAATGTCAAAATCTATCGGCAATACCATCGCGCCCGAGCAGGTGATCCGCCAATACGGGGCCGATATTCTGCGGCTCTGGGTGGCGCAGGTGGACTATACCAACGACCAGCGCATTGGCGACGAGATCCTGAAAGGCGTGGCCGATAGCTACCGCCGGTTGCGCA
>WFUK01000424.1 GCA_015485015.1 Paracoccaceae bacterium
GTGATGATACCACGCCCTCGGCCAATTCAGCGACCCTGACCAACACCCTTGCCACCACAAATATTAGTGCCAGCATTGTGCTTCAGCTCGGGCAAACGCCGGTGGAATGGAGCGCCAAGGTGGATCGCATCAGCAATACGATTGACCCAAAAACCGGCACGCTGGGGGTTATTTTGCGGATCGATAACGCCTATGCCAGCGCCGAGCCGGGGGTTCGCCCGCCGCTGACGCGGGGCATGTTTGTGGAGGCCCGCCTAAAAGCCCCGCCCATTTCCGCCATCGTGGTGCCGCGCAGCGCCTTGCGTTCCGGTCAGGTGATGCTGGCGGATGCAGATAACCGCCTTCGCCTCGCGCCGGTCGAGGTCGGCTTTTACCTTGGCCGCTTTGCGATCCTTACCGCTGGGTTGGAGGACGGCGACACCGTAGTCGTTTCTGCCCCCGTGCCAATGGTGGACGGGGTATTGCTGACCCTGCACCCCGACGAGGCCTTGATGCAAGACATCGCAAAAAGCAGTGCTGCGCAATGATCCGCTATTTCTCGACCCACCCGACCATCTCCAACCTGCTGATGATCCTGTTTTTGGCCGCTGGCTTGCTGGCCGGCCCGCAGCTCTTGCGCGAGACCTTTCCTGGCAAGGTGCCCAGCCGCGTCGAGATCAATGTCGCCTATCCCGGGTCTCGGCCCGAGGATGTGGAAACCGCGATTTGCGAGAGGATAGAGGACGCGCTGGACGCGGTGACGGACCTTGAAAGCCAATCCTGCGAAGCGCGCGAAGGGCTGGGCCGCGCGGTGGCGACCATGAAGGAAGGCGAGAATTTTCAAGCCTTTGTGGCAGACGTAAAATCGCAAATCGAATCCATCACCGATTTTCCGGATCGCGCAGAAACCGCCCGCATCACCCCGCTGGGCTTAACCGATTTTGTGGCTTCTGTTTCCATCAGCGGCCCGACCGAGCGGATTGACCTGAAGAATTACGCCGAAGAAATCCGCACCCGTATGCTGCGCTGGGGTGGCATTCCGATTGTGGCCATCAACGGGTTTTCCACCCGCGAATTGCAGGTGCAGCTAAATAGCGAAGCCCTGCGCAAATACGGGTTATCCGTTTCGGATATGACCCGCGCCATCCAAGGTGCCAGCCTTGATCTGCCCGCCGGATCACTGGAAACCCGCGACGAAACCCTTTTGGTGCGCGTGGCGGAAGAGCGACAGAGCGCCGAAGATCTCGCGGCTTTGGTTATCCGCTCCGCCGCCAATGGCGGACAGGTGCGCCTTGGCGAGGTGGCCACCATCACCGAAGGTTTTGCCCTCACCGATGACCGGATTACCTTTGATGGCAAGCTGGCGGCGGTGCTGGATATCAGCAAAACCCGCACCCAGGATGCGCTGCGCGTGATCGATGCGATCACCGCCTTTCTGGAAAACGAGCGCGCCCAAGCGCCAGATGGCGTGGTGCTGGAAATCACCGCCGATGCGGCTTCGGTTGTGCGGGAGCGGCTGAAGTTGGTGGTGGTGAACGGGCTTCAGGGGCTTGGATTGGTGTTTTTGCTGCTTTGGGCATTTTTCGGCTTTCGGTTCTCGTTTTGGGTGGCGATGGGGCTGCCTGTATCCTTTATGGGCGGGGTGTTTTTGATGTGGGTGATGGGCTATTCGCTTAACCTCATGACCACGCTCGGGCTGTTGATTGTGATCGGCTTGCTGATGGATGATGCCATCGTGATCGCCGAAAACATCGCCCGCTTGCGCGAAAAGGGACGAACGCCCTTGCAAGCGGCCTCGGAAGGGGCGGCGCAGGTATTCCCGAATGTGCTGGCCTCTTTTGGCACCACCGCGATGATATTTGGCTCGCTGGCGTTTTTGACCGGCGACCTTGGCGCGGTGCTGCGGGTGGTGCCTGTGGTTATGCTTTTTGTGCTATCCGTATCGCTTATAGAGGCGTTTTTTATCCTGCCGCATCACCTCGTGCATACCCTTGAAAAGCGGGAAAAGCCGACCGGGCTGCCAGCCATTGTGAATGGCGGGCTGTTTTGGGTCAGGGAGCGCATTGTCGGGCCGATGGTCGATATCACCATCCGCTTTCGCTATATCACGGCAGGGCTGGCGGTGGCGCTTATGCTTTCCTCGGTCGGGATGCTGACGGGCGGTTATCTGAAATTCGTGGCCTTTCCCGAGCTGGATGGCGATACCATCGTGGCGCGGGTATTGCTGCCCCAAGGCACGCCGCTTTCGCGCACAGAAGCGGTGGTGGCGGCGCTGGAGGATGGGCTACGCCAAACCAACGCGCAGCTTAGCCCCGAGCAGCCCGAAGGGGCCGAGCTTATTCGCCATGTTTCGGTGTTTTACGGCGTGAATCGCGATGCGTTTGAAAGCGGTTCGCATGTGGCGACGGTAAGTGTTGATCTCCTACCCTCGGCGGAGCGCAATAGCCGACCCGATGATATTATGGCCGCATGGCGCGAGGCTGTGGGCGAATTGCCTGATGTAATTAGCCTGAAATATACCGAAACCAGCATCGGGCCGGCGGGGATTGCGATTGATATGCGCCTCAAAGGAGATGACCTCACGGCGCTTAAAGCCGCGTCTATCGAGCTGCAAAACTGGGTGGGGAGCTATAATGGCGTGACCTCCCTGATGGATGATCTGCGCCCGGGTAAGCGCGAGCTGCGCATCACCATGAGCGATGCCGCCGCGCCGATGGGCGTTACCGCTGCGATGGTCGCGGATCAATTGCGCGCCGCCTATAGTGGCTCTACCGTAAGCGAAATGCAGGTGGGCGGGCATTTGCTCAAGGTCACCGCGATCCTTGCCGAAGATGACCGCCGCAGTTTGGCAGCATTTGACAGCTTTATCATCACCCGCCCCGATGGCAGCTATGTGCCGCTTTCGGTGGTGGCAAAAATCGATATCCAGCAAGGCTTTAGCCGCATTAACCGCGAAGACGGGCTGCGCACGGTTACCGTGCAAGGCACGATCGACACCCGCATCGCCAATGCCAGCGCTATCGTGAGCGATACGCTGGCGCGCTTCATGCCGGGCTTGCTGGAGCGCTATCCGACGGTGATGCTGGATGTGGAAGGCCAGCGCGCCGAAGCGCAAAAAACCCAGAAATCCATGCTCAAAGGGTTTTTGATGGGGCTGGTTGGCGTGTTTTTGCTGCTCAGCTTTTTGTTTCGCTCCTATGTCGAGCCGATTGTGGTGATGCTGATTATTCCGCTATCCTTGGCGGGGGCAATCTATGGCCACCTGTTTATGGGGCTGGATTTCTCGATGCCCTCCATGCTGGGCTTTGTGGCGCTGGCCGGGGTGGTGGTGAATAACTCGATCTTGCTGGTGGACTTTGTAAAAAGCGAGCATGGGGCGGCCAAAACCGTGGCCAAAGCGGCGGGGCTGGCGGCACGGGCGCGCTTCAGGGCGATTTTCCTGACCTCAAGCACTACAATCGTGGGCCTGCTGCCGATCCTGACAGAAACCAGCTTACAAGCGCAAATCCTGATCCCGCTGGTGACCAGTCTTGCCTTTGGTTTGCTGTTTTCGGGCCTGATGGTGCTGTTTGCGCTGCCTGCCATCTATGCCATTCTGGATGATATGGGCCTTAGCACCCTCGCTAAAGAACGCAAGCAGCCGGGTGCAGAAAGGGCGGCGTAGCTTACGCTCGCCGCCCAATCAAAACAGGGATATGTAGAGGTTCTAGCGGGTCCAGACCTCGACCCGACGATTGATGCGACGGCCATCTACATCCTCATTGCAGCCAAGCGGGGAAAGCTCCCCGTAGCCGCGCACTTCGACCCGGTTCGGATCAATCTGGCCACCACCCGCAGCCAGCAAAGCTTCGCGCACTTGCTCGGCGCGGGCCTGGCTGAGAGGCTGGTTAATGGAGCTACGACCCACAGAGTCGGTAAAGCCCATCAGGATGACCCGGCGATTCCGCAGATGCGGGCTTAGCATATGCGAAGCCAGCCGGTTAATATCGGCCAGCGCCCGGCTATCCAGCCGCGCTGTGCCTTGCTCAAAGCGATAGGTGATGCTGAGCCGCTGCGCGACAGCCAGATCCGTCATCATCGATTGCAGCTGCTCCAGTGTCATTTCAGCATCGGTAGGCAGCGCCGCCGAGAGGAAACGAAGGCCCTGATTATTTACCGGCACCTCTTCCACATCCTGACCAACATAGCCCGATAGATCGATCAGATCCTGCGCGTCGTTTGTTTCCAGATAATCGGAGAACAGGTTCACCAATGGCGGCACATCCTGCGCGATTTGATAGAGATACATCCGGCGAGCATAGGGGTATTCCTCCGCTTGTATGGTGAAACCTGTGGCCGGAGATTGAATGCCACATTCCCCAAGAATGGAAACCGGCAAGGCATTGCCGCCTTTGGAAAAGCTGGTAAATCCGATGCCGTTTGGATCATTGGCCACCGCTTGCGCGACCTCGTCATCACTGCCCATCACATTTACCCGCAGGGAGAATCCGGTTCTGGCCGGGCGCATAATCAGCTGGGAAAACACAGAGCCGGTGCCGGAATTTTCAGGGCGCACATAAAGATTGATCGGGCCGGGCTCTCCGCCAAGCTGGGCCCAATCCGAGATTTGGCCCGAGAAAATACCCGCAAGATCGGTATGCCGGATAATGCGCACGCGGTTCATTGTGGAGGTCACCACCACCAAACCATCCAGCGCGATAATGCTCTCGTTGCCCGGGGCGCGGATATTGCCAAATCCGGCTTGCGAAAACGCCGAAATCTCGGATTGGCGCGCAGGCCGTGTGGTCAGCGCGAGGCTGGCGCTTCCCTGAAGCAGGTCGCGCATTCCGTTGGAGGAGCCGCGCATAACAAAAGAAATTGTCGCTACATCATTCTGGCCTTCGTCAACCAAAACATATTGTGGATTGCCCGCGCTATCGCTTTGCTGCACCAGATCCAGGCCGAGCGAGGCGGCAAAGCCGTCCAGCAAGGTCGGCATCAAATTCAGCCCAAGCTCGCGCGAGCCCGAAATGGTAAATTCCGAATAAGCCGGCATCAGGCTAGGGCAGGCATCCCCTGTGCAGGTAACCGCATTGGTCGCTATGGTCAAATTCCCGATATTGGACCCGATTATGTAGTTTTCATTAGTATATTCGATCAACTCGCCGGTAATAGAAAGCGTGCCATCAAGAGAATTCAACGTCACCTGCTGGGCGGCCGCACCCGTCGAAAGCGCTGCTAAAACCGCTAGCGTGATGATTTTTCTTTGGTGCGAGACCGTCATCCTATTCTCCCCATTTTGACTACTTTATCTACTCAATTAAAAATATCCCTAATCCACCCCGTCAAAGCCGGTTTCCTGTGAAAGGGACGATAGATAGGCCACAACATCCTCAACCTGAAGCGCTGTTAGAATTGTTTTCCCCTGAAACGACTCAAGGGTTCGAAACCCGGGGCGCGCGGTGTAGAAGGCGGGCATAACGGTTTGATCACCCAGCACAACTTTTGAATCGACCATAATCGCCCGAATTTCCCCTTCGGATAACCGATCCCCGATCCAATCCAGATTGGGGCCGATTTCTCCGAGGAACTGCATCGCAGCCACATCAAAATTGCTATGGCAGGCAACGCAATTTCCAAGCTTGCGATCCACAAACACATCAAGCCCGCGAAACGCATCCGGTAAAGCATCTGTCAGTGGCTCTTCAACCGTGAAATTATCGGTGATCACCACATCCGCAGGAGAAGTAACCGTTTGAGCCGCAGCCGGAGAAACAATGCTCACCCCCCACATGGCGACGCATATATTAACCGCTTTACTCAATACGTTTTGTCGTTTCATTCCACCTACCAACGATAGCCACAAATCATCTTCACAATAAGTTGCGCAAGAATATTGCTCTGTGTCAAGTTTTTTGATGGTTTTTATTTCCGATTAAATAGTAGTCACCCCCGCTATTCACGGAATACTCCAGATTGGAGCCTGTGTATCATGCTCCCGAAAAATGCGCGCTTAACCCTTTTTCCGGCCTCGTATAGGTCGTTAACGATTTCTACCTAAAGGTGTTTAGGGCAATTGTGAGCCCTGCATCCATCCAGATATCAAA
>WFUK01000425.1 GCA_015485015.1 Paracoccaceae bacterium
GTTCGAACGCACGCTGGGCTGGTTGCTGGATCAAAAAGTCGAACGCAACGATGTGGTGATCGCCTTTGGCGGCGGGGTGATTGGCGATCTGGCAGGGTTTGCGGCGGCGATTTTGCGGCGCGGGGTGGATTTTATCCAGATCCCGACCTCGCTTTTGGCGCAGGTGGATAGCTCGGTTGGCGGCAAAACCGGTATTAATTCGGTGCTGGGCAAAAACCTGATCGGGGCGTTTCATCAGCCCAAGCTGGTGCTGGCCGATACCGATGTGCTGGGCACGCTTCCGCCGCGCGAATTCATCTCGGGCTATGGCGAGGTGGTGAAATACGGGCTTTTAGGGGATGCGAATTTCTTTGAATGGCTGGAGGCAAACGGGCCGGAAATGGCGGCGGGCGACGAGGCGCGGCGCATCCATGCCATCCGCCGCTCTTGCCAGATGAAATCCGAAATTGTGGCGCGGGATGAAACCGAGCAGGGCGATCGGGCTTTGCTTAACCTTGGCCATACTTTTGGCCATGCACTTGAGGCCGCGACCGGTTATTCCGACCGGCTTTTGCACGGCGAAGGCGTGGCGATTGGCTGCGCGCTGGCCTTCGAGCTTTCGATGCGGCTCGGGTTATGCCCGCAGGAAGACCCCTCGCGGGTGCGGGAGCATCTGGCGAAAATGGGGATGAAAAAGGATGTCGCCGATATCGCGGGCGACCTGCCCGATGCCGATGGGCTGATCGCGCTGATGGGGCAGGATAAGAAAGTGTCTGACGGGAAAATCGCGTTTATTCTGGCGCGCGGGATTGGTGAGGCTTTTGTGGAAAAGCAGGTGGATATGGCGGTGGTGAAGGCCGTGCTTGAGGATGCTTTGCGCGGGAAAGTGGGGTAGAACCCCACCCCGCATTTGCTAAAATGAATCGGGTTTACTGAGGAACCACTTGCCGTTCACCCCGTCGCCATTCACATCGCCCGGACGGGCATCGCCGCTGAACAGATATAGTGGACGGCCTTTGAAGGCGACCTGAAAGCGGCCATCCTCGCGCTGGATCAAGCTATAATTCTCGCCCATATCCGTGCCTTCGGGAAGTATCGCAGGTGGCCAGTTCTCGGCGCAGGCCCCGCTGCAATTGGACACACCGATTTCATCATCGGTGAAATAATATAGCGACATATGATCTTGATACATCATATAGGTTTGGCCGTTAAAGGCGCGGCTATGGGCGAATTTATTGCCATGGGCATCGGCCAGGGCGGTCCCCGCGCTCAGGCTAATGGCCAATGCGGCAAGGCTGGTGATTTTGGTGAGGTTCATTTCAGGCTCCGTTCATTTTCGTTGGCTGCAAAATATTTGAAGCCGCAGGGCAAAGCAAAACAACAAACGGTGAGCCGTAGGGTGCGTGGTCCCCACGCACCAACTATCAAACGCTACAGCTAGCCCCGCCCAGCACGCAGAATTTGGCGCAGTGACGGTGGTTGAGCTTCACATCGGCCTCGGCCTCGCGCAGGGTTTGCCCCATTTCGAATTCTTCGGAATAGGCCAGAAGCGTGCAGGCCAGCACGGCGGGTTTTTCCGCGCCTTTGCGCTTCACCACCATGCGCGAGCTGGCGCACATCACATCGTTCGGGCTTTTATTCAAAATCCCCCAACAGGCATTGGTGATTTCCGGCACCTCCACCCGCTCGTCCATTTCTGGAAAAAGCACTGTCATTGCAGGGCTGTAGGCGTCGATCTTAAAGTCATGTCTTGCATAGAGCGCGGCGTATCCGGCGCGGCTATCGCCTTCGCTATCGCCCCAGACCGTGCGACCGGCCAGCGCCATGCGAAAGCCGTGATCGCGCAGCCATTGCATGCCTTTTATTGTGATATCATAAGCCCCTGCGCCACGTTCCTCATCATGTCGCTTAGAGTCGAAATGATCGAACGAGATGCGCAGCGTCAGCTTGTCCCCATAGCGCTCCCTGAGCCGCAAAAGCCCGTCTTGCACCCGCGCCCGCATCATTGGTTTCATAGCGTTTGTCAGCACCAGCACCGCATATCCGCGCGCCAACCCGGCTTCGATCATGGTGATTATTTCGGGGTTCAAAAATGGCTCGCCACCGGTAAAGGCGATTTCCTCCACCGGCCAATCCAGCGCCTCTATTTCATCAAGATACGGCACCATTTCAGCCGCCGTCAGATAGGCCAACCGGTCATTCTCCGGCGAGCTTTCGATATAGCAATTCACGCAGGTGATATTGCACAAAGTGCCGGTATTGAACCAAAGCGTCTTGGCGCCGGTAAGGGCCACGCTGGCGCGGGCCTCGCCCTTGGCGGTCAGGTCCGGATGGGAGAATTTCTCCAGCACAGGCGTTTGATCGTTCATTTTAATCCTCTTATTTTTATCGTTTTGACGGTTTGTCACGAGAGGGTCAAGATAATCCGTGTCACATGACAGACATTTGAGGGAAGTTTACCATTGACTAAAACCGGCCCTGAAATATTTTAGGTGAAATATTGCAA
>WFUK01000426.1 GCA_015485015.1 Paracoccaceae bacterium
CTGCCACCCGCTCGCCGCGCTCGCCGCTGCCGGTTTCGCGCACCGAGCCCGCAAAAAACGGTCGCACATTTGGCCGCGCGCCAAAGGCCTGGATCAAATGATCCGCGATCATGTTTTCGATAATCGCGCCGGGGTCTACCCCTTCGGGGGTTGGCACTTCGCCAATGCGCGAGCGCGCGCGATCGTCGGCGTTCAGGGTGGCGGTCACGGCTTTGCCAATGATAAATCCGGCAATACCGCCACCAAGCCCACCGCCGCCGCTTTGGGCGATGCGGCGGGCAAAAGGCGGCGCGCGCTCGGAGGTGCGCGAAATCGGCTGGCCCTCGATGGCGCTGCGGCTTAGCTCGGGCGTGGGCGCGCCGGTGCCTGCGCAGGCTTGCAGCAGCGCAGCCATGGCCAGAATACCCGCTGTTTTTATGATCCGCATATGAACCCCCTCAAACCGGATTAGCCTAATCAACCTGCGAGAGCGCCAGCCCCAGCCCGCCGCTCGGATGCCGGAATACCGCTACATCAACAACGCCGGGAAGGGTTGCATTGCGCAGGTTGCTGTTGAAATCTTCCAACTGGTCAGCCGAAAGCCCGCACTCGTTATAGATCGGCGCGCGGCCGATTTGCACCCTTCGGCTGAGCGAGAAGAAATACCCGTCTTGACTATCGCGAAACGGGCCGCTGATATCGGGGGTGCTGGTTTTGTGATAATTGGCGCGGTCTTGCTGCAAGATCGCGCCAATTCCCGTAAGCCGCACACCGGCGGAATTTTGTAAATCCCGATTGGCAGTGCGCGCGGTATAGCGCAGCATCACCGGCACCTCGAAGCGATTGCCATTTTCCAGAATAGAGACGCTATCGCCAACGGATTCAACGCAGACCTGCGCTTGTGCAATGCTCGAAAATGCCGCTGAAATCACAACCGCCATGGCGAAAATCTTCATACTGGAATCCTTTAATGCCTATAAAAATTCAGTATCAGTTTTTGCCATGGCTGTCACGCGCGGGGTTAGCTGTTTTTGCTGCGCCGGTTGGTGGGATGCAGGGATTTCCCCAGAATATGATCATCCGCCCCGATCACATGGCTGGCCGCGCCTACGATTTTCGGGTCGGGCAGGGGGGCGTTTTCCTCGTTCCGATCCGGATAGGGGATTTGCGACAGGAAATGCCGCATGGTATTGAGCCGCGCCCGCTTTTTATCGTTGGATTTGATGATGGTCCACGGGGCGTCGGCGGTGTCGGTATAGAAAAACATCGCCTCTTTGGCCTCGGTATAATCATCCCATTTATTCAGGCTGGCGCGATCAATCGGCGAAAGTTTCCATTGCTTGAGCGGGTCCTCCTCACGGCTTTCAAACCGCCGCTTTTGCTCTTCTTGCGTGACCGAAAACCAGTATTTGAACAGGTGAATGCCCGAACGCGTAAACATGCGCTCCAGATCGGGGGTTTCGCGCATGAATTCCAGATATTCCTGCGGGGTGCAAAAATCCATCACCCGCTCCACACCGGCGCGATTATACCATGAACGGTCAAACAGCACCATTTCGCCCTTGCTGGGCAGATGCTCGATATAGCGCTGGTAATACCATTGCCCGCGCTCGCGATCCGTGGGTTTATTCAGCGCCACCACCCGCGCGGCGCGGGGGTTCAGATGCTCCATAAAGCGCTTGATGGTGCCGCCTTTGCCCGCCGCATCGCGGCCCTCGAACAAAAGCACAACCTTGGCTCCGGTATCCTCCACCCATTTTTGCACCTTCAGCAATTCGACCTGCAAAAGCGCCTTTTGGCTTTCGTAATCCGCCTTTTTTATTTTGTCGGAATAGGGGTATTGCCCCTGCTCAAAGCGGCTAAGCTGTGAGGGCTGGCCCTCGGCAACAGCGGATGTAGGTGTGGTTTTGCGCATGGCGATCTCCCATTGGTTTTTCGGGTTACACTGCGCATTAAACACGGCGCTATGTATTGATTTACATCAATCCTTCGGAATGTTTTTGCTGCGCAATTTTTTGATCACCCCGCGTTGGGTTTTCCCCTCCAGCCTGCGGCGCTTCGAGGCCAGCGTGGGCCGCGTTTTTACCCGCCGTTTGGGGCGGTGCAGGGCTTGCACAATCAGCTCGCGCAGCTTTTCCTCGGCCAATTCCCGATTGCGGGCCTGGGTGCGGTGCTTTTCGGCGGTGATGATAATCGCGCCATCTTTGGTCCAGCGCCAGCCCGCCAGCTTTTTCAGCCGCAGCTTGGCGTCATTCGGCAGGCTGGGCGAGCGCGCCGCCTCAAAGCGCAGCTCCACCGCCGTCGAAACCTTGTTCACATTCTGCCCGCCGGGACCGGAAGAGCGCACAAAGCTTTCGGTTAGCTCCCAATCGAGCAGGGTGATATTTTCGTTAATGCGGATCATAATATGTCTCTATAAGGCAGAAAGGCGCGGGAGAAAAGCTGGCTGCGGCCCTTGCCCCGTGCTAAGTTTGGGCCGAACGCATCAGGAGGGCCGAAAATGCCGGATCGCTGGATTGTCACCCCTTCGTTTTTCGAGTTGCCCGAACCGGCGCTGCTGGGCATTGCCCCGCCAAAAGCCGCGCTAAATCC
>WFUK01000427.1 GCA_015485015.1 Paracoccaceae bacterium
CCGTCGAGCCATCATCGGGAATGGCAATCGCCGGCGGCTCGGACCGCTTATCGGCCAGCACCGGCGCCACCGCCCGCACAAGAATCCCCGCCGCACAAACGCCGACAACTGGATGCCCCGCCTGAAACAGCATACGGGCATGGTCCAGCGCATTGGAGAAAAACGCATCGGCCTGCGCTACCCGCCCTTCGCGGCCATGCACAGGGGCGTTTAGCGCTTTGGCCACGCGGTGCGCCGTGGTCTCTCCGGCGCGGGAAAGGCAGAGAATGACGGGGGTTAGCTCAGCCATGGGTCCTCGCTTTTGGTAATGAGAATCATCGAAAAATAAGGCGCTGGATCGGGCGCGCGCGCCAACGGCAGCACCTGTTGCGATGGCAGGCTTGCGCGCGCCACATAGGTCGCGCTTGTGGCAAGGCCCATATCGGAGAGCAAGGCGCGAATGCGGCCAAGATGGCGGCCAACTTTCATAATGGCGACAGCACCCGCCGCCTCGATTTTGGCTTGCATTTCAGAGCTTTCCAGCGGGCCGGGAATGATGGTCAGCACCTCGTTGCGCGCCGTAAGCGGACGACCAGCCACGGCGGCGCAGGTAGTAACAGATGTCACCCCCGGCACCACTTCGGTATCGTAATCCCTGGTCAAGCGGGCAAACAGATACATAAAAGAACCATAGAAAAACGGATCACCCTCGCATAAAACCACCACATCGCGGCCCTGCTCCAGCTCGGCGGCAATATCCGCCGCGCCCGCATCATAGGCCGCTTGCGCAGGCCCGCGCTCCACCGTCATCGGGATGCGGATCACCAGCTCGCGCGCCTCTGGCGAAATGCTTTCCGCCGCGATCGAGCGCGCAAAGCTCTCGCCATTTTCCAAGGCCGGATAGGCAATCACCGCCGCGCCCGCAATCAGCCGATGCGCCTTCAGCGTCATCAACTCCGGATCGCCGGGACCAAGGCCCACCCCTATCAGCTTGCCCTTCATCGCTTGATCAGGCTCCATTGCACCACGGGGCGCAGGGGCTTCCAGCCGGTTAGCCCGCCCAGCCCCTCAACACGGCTGATCGCGATTTGCACCAGATCGCCGCCATGGGCTTTATGCAGCGCCACCAGCATGGCCTGACTTTCCAGCGTTACCGCATTTGCCACCAGCCGCCCCAGCGGGCGCAGCGCCTGCCAGCAAGCCTCGAATACCTCCACACTCAACCCGCCGCCAATGAAAATCGCATCCGGTGCATCCAGCCCCTCCAGCGCCGCCGGCACCCTGCCATCAACCAGCTTGAGCGAAGGCACCCCCAGCGCCAGCGCGTTTTCTGCCGCCATGGTCCGCCGATCCGCCCGAGGCTCGATCCCGATCGCCCGCGTATAGCGCGCCGCGCGCAGCCATTCTACCGCCACCGAGCCACAGCCGCAGCCCACATCCCAAAGCAGCCCGCCGCGCATGGGGATAAGCTTGGCCAAACTCGCCGCGCGCACCTCGCGCTTGGTCATGGTGCCGTCATGGGAAAACACCTCGTCCGGCAAGCCCGGCACGCGCGGCAGCAGGGCCGCATCGGGCGCGGCGATGCATTCCACCGCCAGCGTATTAAACGCCGGCACCTCATGCGCCCAGCTTTCCGCCAGCCCGTCAGAGCGCGCCTCATCCGCGCCGCCCATCGCCGCCAGCACCGTCATGCGCGATTGGCCAAAGCCGCGCTCCGTCAGAAAGGCCGCGATCTGCGACGGGGTTTTCTCGCCCGTGGTTAATATCAATAGCCGCACATCGGGCTGGATAAAGGCGATCATCTGCTCCACAGGGCGACCATGCACGGTGAGGGTCTCAAGGTCCGCCATGCTCCAACCCATGCGGGCCGAGGCGAGCTGAAAAGCCGAAAGCTGTGGGTGAAACATAATCTCGGAAGGCGCAAAATGCCGGCCGATTTTGGCCCCGACGGAAAACCAAAGCGGATCCCCCGTGGCCAACACCACCACGCGCCGCCCCTCCAGCCCTTTCAGCTCGCCAATAAGCGCATCAAAAGGCGAGG
>WFUK01000428.1 GCA_015485015.1 Paracoccaceae bacterium
AAGTTATAGCGTCGATATCCCCGGCGGTGCGGCTTCGGCTCCGGTTGTGGCGGCGGGCGTATTATATCTGCAAAACCAAAAAGGCAAACTTCTGGCCTTCCAATAGGGGCCAGAGGGGATACTAGCTAGCGTTTTGGGGCTTCAGGCCCCGAAACCCGTTTCCAAAGGCAAAATCATGACGTTTACCATGGCCATAGTGGGCCGCCCCAATGTTGGCAAATCAACCCTGTTTAACCGCTTGGTGGGCAAAAAGCTGGCCTTGGTGGATGATACCCCCGGCGTCACCCGCGACCTGCGCGAGGGCGAGGCCCGCTTGGGCGATCTGCGCTTCACCGTGGTCGATACCGCCGGGCTGGAGCAGGCCACCGACGAAAGCCTGCAAGGCCGGATGCGGGCCTTGACCGAGCGCGCGGTGGATATGGCCGATGTTTGCCTGTTTATGCTCGATGCCCGCGTCGGCGTCACGGCTGATGACGAGGTTTTTGCCAATATCCTGCGCCGCAAAAATGCGCGGGTGATTCTGGCGGTCAACAAAGCCGAGGGCAAAGCGGGCGAGGCTGGCTATTACGAGGCGTTTAACCTTGGGCTTGGCGAGCCGCTGCAAATCTCGGGCGAGCATGGCGAGGGTATGGAAGACCTTTATGCGATTCTCATGCCGATCCATGATGATTATGAAAATGCCGATAGTTTCGAGCCGGAAACCAATATCGATATATCCGACGAGGTGGATGAATTTGGCGAAGCGGAGGTCATCCCCGATGATCGACCATTACAGATTGCGGTTGTGGGCCGGCCCAATGCGGGGAAATCCACCCTGATCAACCAGATCATGGGCGAGGAGCGCCTGTTGACGGGACCGGAAGCGGGGATCACCCGCGATGCGATCTCGGTGCGGACCAATTGGGAAGGTCGGGAATTCCGAATTTTTGACACGGCGGGGATGCGCAAAAAAGCCAAGGTGCAGGAAAAGCTGGAGAAGCTTTCGGTGTCTGACGGCTTGCGCGCGGTGAAATTTGCCGAGGTGGTGGTGGTGTTGCTCGATGTGCAAGTGCCGTTTGAGCAGCAAGATTTGCGCATCGCCGATCTGGCCGAGCGCGAAGGCCGCGCGGTGGTGGTTGCTGTGAATAAATGGGATCTGGAAGGCGAGAAAAACCAGAAGCTGCTGGACCTGCGCGAGAAATTCGGCCGCTTGCTGCCGCAGCTACGCGGCGCGCCGATGGTGATGGTTTCGGCGCTGACCGGCAAGGGCGTGGACCGGCTGCATGATGCCATTATCAAGGCGCATAATACGTGGAATACACGGATTTCGACCGCCAAGCTGAACCGCTGGCTGAAAGCGATGATCGAAGGCCACCCGCCGCCTGCGCCTGCTGGCCGCCGGATTAAAATGCGGTATATGACGCAGGTAAAAACGCGGCCGCCGACCTTTGTGGTATTTACCTCGGTGCCGGATAAGGTGCCGGAAAGCTATAAGCGGTTTTTGGTCAATGGGTTGCGGGTCGATTTTGATATGCCCGGCACGCCGATCCGGCTGTTTTTGCGCGGTGGGGATAATCCGTTTGCCGCCAAGGCGGCGAAGCGGCGAATACATTAGGGTTCGGTGGAGGTGCGTGGGGACCACGCACCCTACGGGTGGATGCGGAAGCGGTCACCCTACAAATACGCCTCGATCATCCGCTTGGCTTCATCCGCCGTGCTGGCCAGAACCGATTTGTCTTCGCCGGGGTGAAAGCGCGCGCGGGTGGCCGTGGGCATCGGATTGGGCTGGTGCAGGATCACGCGGGGCTTGAGATTAGCCGTTTCGGCCTGATAGCCCAAGACCATCGAGCGGGCGGCGGCCTTGCTGGCGGCGTAAGCGGCGAAAAACTTATCACCATCATGCGGATCATCCATAAAGATCGCGGTGCCATCCGCGACCCGCAAAAGCGGCTCGGTAAGCGCGATCAGGCGGGCGGTGGCACGGGCATTTACATTCATCGCCTTATCAAGGTCTTTGTCCACCAGCTCGGCCATCGGGGTCAGGAGCGGCGCTTGCACCGCGCAATGCACCATGAGATCAAGGCTTTTCCAGCGCTCGAAAATGCTGAGGCACAGGCGCTGAAGCCCGCCCTCGTCGGTGATGTCGAGCGGCACCAGCGTGATGCTTTGGCCCTTGGCCTCGATCACATCGGCCAGATCCTCCAGCCCGCCCACGGTGCGGGCCAGCGCGATGATATGATAGCCCTTATCGGCCAGCTGAAGCGCGGTGGCATAGCCCAGCCCGCGAGAGGCGCCGGTGACCAGCGCGGTTTTTTGTGCATGTTCCATAAGGTGGATTTAGGCATTATCACCCGAAAAAACCAGAGGAAAAGGTGACGCGGATGCGATCTTGCTTGATCTTGCGGCTAAGGCAGGCCAAAAAGGGGCAAAGCCATTACACTTATCAACAAGGATATGCTGATGACCCCGAATATCACCCTTTCAAATGCTCTTTGGAACTCCAGCTCTGCCCTGCGCCACGGCGCGCTGGTGGCGGGCGGCATTGCGCTGCTGGCGCTTTCGGCCAAGGTGGCCGTGCCCATGTGGCCGGTGCCGATCACTATGGGCACCTTTGCGGTGCTGGCGCTTGGCGCGGCGTATGGGCCTCGGCTCGGCTTGGTGACGATCCTTGGCTACATGCTGCTGGGCGCGCTCGGGTTTGATGTGTTTGCCGGTAGCTCGGAGGTGAGCGGCCTGGCTTATATGATGGGTGGCACGGGGGGCTATTTGCTTGGTTTTGTGTTGGCCACGGTGCTGCTTGGTTATGGCGCGACACGCGGCTGGGATCGCTCTGTGCTGAAAATGGCGGGGCTGCTTTTGGCGGCGAATGTGCTGATTTATGTGCCGGGCTTGGCATGGCTGACCGTGCTTTATGATATGAGCGCTGTAAGGGCTATCGAGGTGGGCATGGTGCCATATCTGATTGGTGATGCGGTGAAGCTGGCGCTGGTTGCCCTGCTGCTGCCAATGGCTTGGAAGCTGCTGAAGCGCGGGTAAGCTTGCACTGAGAATCGGAAAAGCCTTGCCATTGTGCGGGGCTTTTTTTTGCGCAGGTTTCGGGTCGTGCGCCGCGTAGGGGGGCGCTATTGGTGGGGAAAACGGAGCCACTATGACCCTTGCCTTGTTAATTTTCCTGCTTCCACTCGCCTATAGCCCCGGGCCGGGGAATATGTTTTTTGCCGCCAACGGCGCGCGATTTGGCTTTTGGGCAACCCTGCCAGCCAATATTGGCTACCATATAGCAACATGGCTGATGACGGTGGCCGTGGGGGCTGGGTTTCTGGCGGTGCTTGCGGACTATCCGACCGTGTTTTTTGGCATCCGCATTGCGGGCGCGCTTTATGTGCTGTGGCTGGCTTGGGGCTTATTTAATGCGGGGCCAGC
>WFUK01000429.1 GCA_015485015.1 Paracoccaceae bacterium
GATCTCGTTGAGCCGCGCAATCAAGCCATCCACCCCGCCGCAAGACACAGGCGCGGTAACGGGAATGCCGCGCGCAAAAAATATCTCCAGAACCGCCTCGGCCAGATCCGGCGGCAGCGCGGTGGTGATATGATCCAGAACCACGATAAGGGTTTTGGCCTTCGGCGTTTGTCCGAGCAAAAACCCCGGCTGCGCGATGAGCGGCGCCAATAGGCCACCCAGCACCGAGCGTCTTGAAACATCCATGATCAAAATCCTGCAAGGCCGGCAATATGCGTCATTCTGCGCCGCAACTACTTAATAATATATCTGTTTTTTTGCGGTGTCGAGTATACTGTGGCGGTATTACCCGTAATTTGTATCTATGGTTCAGTATGAAAGCGACCCGCGAAATAGGCCAACCGCCAGTGCCGAGGCATGTGTTCGAAGACCGAACCGGAAAGCGGTTTCGCGTGATCTTGGCTATGCTGACGGTTCTTGGCCTCTTGGTTTTCGGATTTGCGGCAGAATTTTCATACCGTGTCTATAGCCTGAAACCCGCCCAGCTGGCCTCTGCGGTGTTTGATCCGGCATTGCGGCCCGGCGCGCCGGTTTTGCCACCGCCGCAATCCTTGAGCGTGGTGATCAAGCCCTCGGGTTATACCGATTGCGGCCAGGGCTTGCTGGATTTTGATAGCGGGCAGGCCGCACTTGCCGGTTATCTGCCATTTGGCGATGAAACCGCGCTTTCCGCACTTCGGGCGCATTGCCGCGATCTGGGGGTGGTTTATTATCAGGCATTTGGCTTCGGGGCCGAAGATGGCAGCCTCAGGGCCTTGGGCGAGGCTGGCGCGGGTTTTCCTTTGCCGGAATTCAACACCGGCTTTATCGCCCGAAACCGGCCGTTTGGTTTTCCGGCGCTGGCACCCGAGATCGGCACTTCGGCCAAGGTGATCGCGGACATATTCACCGCCCCGGAGGCGAGCCAACGGTTTTTGGCGGATCTGCGCGCGCTGGATCTAACGGGGGTGGATGGTGGCATATGCATCGATCTTTCCGCCTATCCCGATCTGCCCGCTACCGATTTATTGCCGTTATTTGGCGCGCTCCAAAGCTGGCTTGGCCCAATGGGGCTGAAAAGCTGCCTGATCGGCGGCATCGAAGCGGGGTTCTGGAATAACCCTGCGCTGGTTGAGCGGGTAGACCAACCGGTGCTGCTCGGCTTTCAAACCACCAGCAATCCGGCAACGCCGATCGCATCGCAAGCCTGGTTTGAAGCGGCCAGCACAAAGGCGCGAAGCCTGATCCGGCCCGAAAAACTGTCTGTCGCGCTTGGCAGTTTTTCGACCCTGTGGAAAAGCGGACAGCGACGGCCCGAGATCATCCCCTATGCCCAAGCCATGCTGCGAACGCGGTTTTTTGCCGGAAGCATCGGGTTTTCAAGCCAAAGCGGCAATAGCCAAGCCCGCTATCTTGATGAAAACCGGCAGCTAAACCAGATATGGGTGCTGGATGCCGCCAGCTATTATAACCAGCGCCAAGTGCTAGGCCCCGCCGCGCAAATCGCCCTGTGGCCGCTGGGCTATGAGGACCCCGCCATCTGGGCGCTGGCGGGCACCGAGGGGGCCTCCCTCAGCGCGATCAACGCCGAGATCGATCTTTCGGACCATATTTCGGTGGAAGGTTCGGGGCCGTTTTCCAGCCACATCGCCCGCGCGGTTTCGGGGCAAAGGGCGGTTTCTATTGCCCCGGAAAGCGGCCTGATTGACCAGCTATCCTATCAGCAAATCCCCAGCCCCCGCCGCATCCGCCTGTTTGGCAAGGCGGGCGATCTGGAGCTTACGCTGGCATTTTACGGGGTGGGCAATGCGCGGCAATCCGATATTTTGCTGGCCGAGCTGAAGCGCCGCCAGATTAACGCCACGTTTTTTCTATCGACCAATGATCTTTTGCTCTCGGGCGCGATTGTGGAAAAGCTGATCGCGGGGGGCCACCGGATCGGCGCGCAAATTACCCCACGCGCATCCAATTCCCTATTTGGCGGCGCATTTTCGACCCTGCAAAACAACCTGACCCAGCAATTGCTGCAAGATAAATTTGGCCATCATGCCCTGCTGCTCGAAAACCCGTCGCGCTATGGGCAATTCCCCGGTGATCGCGCGGTGCTGGACCAGCTTCAAGACCTGCAATCGGCAGGGTATTTGGCGGTTTATAGCAATCTCGCCGCCCCTTATGGCCGGATTGAGCCAGAGGATTTTGTGCAGCAAGTGCGCCGCACCGCGCTATCTTCATCCGCCAATGTGCTGGGGTTTGATTTTTCGCAGCAAAACGACCAAGCGGTAAATGCGGCCCTCCCCGCCATTCTGGAGCCGCTCGGGCAGGACGGGTTTACCTTCAGCGGCCTGCCGGAAATAGCCGGAATCACCGCCTTGCAAGCCTTTCCGCCAGCCAGCAAAAAGCCGGCCCTGCGCGACCGGATCATTTATGCACTGATGGCCGTCACATGGATCGGGGTGCAGAATTTTGTGTTTCTTTTGGCGCTGATCGTGGCCTTGCGCTCGCCGATCTATCTGTTTTTGGCCTTTATGCGGCGCGAGAAATACCCGTTTGATCCGGCATACCATCCCGCCGTCACCATCATTATTCCGGCCTATAACGAGGCCAAGGTGATCGATAAAACCATGCAAAGCGTTTTGGCTTCGGATTATCCGGCGCTGAAGGTTATTGTGGTGGATGACGGCTCCAGCGATCACACCGCAGAAATGGTGGCCCAATATGCCAAGGCGGACCCCCGCGTTGCCTTGATCGAGCAATCCAACCACGGCAAATGGTTTGCCGAAGATACCGCGCTTGGTTTTGTTGACACCCCGATATTTGTCATCGTCGATGCCGATACCTTGCTGCATAAAGACGCGATCAAATATCTGGTTCAGCCCTTTTGCGATGCAAAAATCGGGGCGGTGGCCGGCACGGTGGAAATCGGAAACCGCGATAATCTCATCACCGCCAGCCAGATTATCGAATATAAAATCAGCCAAAGCGTGATGCGGCGCGCCTATGAGGTGTTTAACGGTATTTTGGTCGTGCCGGGGGCGATTGGCGCATGGCGCACCGAGGCGGTATTGGCCAGCGGGCTGGTATCAGGCGATACCATTACCGAAGATGCGGACCTGACGGTGGCCATTCATCGCAGTGGTTTTAAGGTGGTTTATGCGCCAAAGGCGCTTTCTTATACCGAAGCGCCAAATTCGGTCTCGGCCTTTATGCAGCAGCGGCTGCGTTGGTCTTTGGGGATGCTACAGGTGGCGTGGAAGCATCGCGGCGCGATTGCCGAGGGGCGCGCGGTGGGGTTTGTGTCTATTCTGGATGCGGTATGGTATCGCATTATTTCCAGTCTGATCTATCCGTTGGTGGATTTGATCATCTTCGGCACCATTATCTCGTGGGGGTATCGGATTGCCACACAAGGCTCGATGGGGCTTAGTGATCTATCGCTCAGCGTGATCCTTTTATTCATATTATTAACCTTTATCGATGTGATAAACCTCGTGGCCGCCTTCTGGTTTGAACGGAAAATGGAGTGGAAACTGCTATTTTTGGTGCCATTCCTGCGGTTTGGCTATCGGCAAATGCTGTATATCTCGTCTATCCGCTCGATTATGCACGCGATCTCGGGCCGGTTGCGCGGCTGGCAAAAGCTCAAGCGCACAGATACGGCGCATATGTAGGCTCGGATCGGGCAAAATCGCCTAATTAGGGCCAAAAACCCCACATATATCCGTAATTGCCCGAAATTGGCCACAATTCGTCCATGTTTTCGCCCAACATCCCCTGCATAAAGCCCTTGCATACAGAGCCAGTTTTGAGTGCCGCCGTGTAAATGTTTCGCTCTGTATGCACTTTGTAAATCAGTCTTTAGTAATGGCCGCCTCTTTATTGGAGCGGCCTTTTCTTTTGCCTGATCAAGCGCTCGAACGCGTATTCCGATGCTACGTGTTCAAGCTAAACCCGAAACGCTTTAGTGTTTCCATGTGGCGCATAAAGGCTTAATAAGGCCCAAGATCACCCCAATAGAAAGCCCATGATATGGCCCCTCGTAAAAGCAAAAAACCTGAATGGATTGTGGAAAAAGAGCGCGCCAAGCGGGGGGATGCCGCCGAGTCGATCTGGCTGTTTGGCATCCATGCGGTGCGCGATGCGCTGGAAAACCCCAAGCGCGAAAAGCTGCGCTTAATGGTTACGAAAAATGCGGCGGATCGGCTATCGGATGCCATTGCGGGCAGCGGGCTGGAGCCGGAAATCATGGACCCTCGCAATTTCAACCCGCCGATTGACAAGCAATCCGTGCATCAAGGCGCGGTGCTTGAGGTCAAGCCGCTGAACTGGGGTTCAGTCTCCGAACTATGCGCGCCCAAGGATGAAGCCCCGCTGCTGGTCTTGCTGGATCGGGTGTCTGACCCGCATAATGTAGGTGCGATTTTGCGCAGTGCCGAGGTGTTTGGCGCGCGCGCCGTGATCGCGCCGCACCGCCATTCCGCCCCCGAAACCGGCGCTTTGGCCAAAACCGCCTCTGGCGCGCTGGAGCGCCAACCCTATTTGCGCGTGCCGAATTTGGCGAAATCCATGAATGCCCTGCGCGAAATGGGGTATTTTATCATCGGGCTGGATGGCGAGGCCGATATGACCCTGACCGCCGCCATGGCGGATCTGCCCAATGTTCCATTAGCGCTGGCGCTTGGTTCCGAGGGGCCGGGGCTGCGGGAGCTGACCAAGAAAACCTGCCACCGGCTTGCCAAAATCCCCTATGGCGGCAGTTTTGGCTCGCTCAATGTGTCCAATGCCGGCGCGGTGTCGCTTTATGCCGCCAGTAGCTGGAAGCATGATTTCACCGCCTAACCCCCCGCGCCACAGCCTTTTAGGCCTGTCCAGTGTCGGGCATGGCCGATTTTCGCTCACGTTTTCTTGAGCAGGGTTTAAACCGGCTCAAGGCACCCTAAATGTATAGAGAAGCCGGAATTTGAACACCTCTGCTTCTGAATACTGTCCCTCGTTCATACTCACAGCCCGGCCCTTGTGCCGGGCTTTTTTCTTAAATCTCGATTTTGTGGGTTTCCGCAGATTGCCGCGCCGGATAGGGTGCAAGCATGAGCTATAGCCACATCTTTTTGCGCGAGATTTTAACCGAGAGCCAAAGCATCGCGGCGGTCGGTGTTTCGACCAATAGCATCCGGCCCTCGCATTTTGTCGGGCGGTATTTGAGCCAGCGCGGCTATCGGATTATTCCGGTGAATCCGATGTATCCCGATGCGGATTTGTTTGGTGAACCGGTGCGCGCCAGTCTTGCCGATATTCCGGCGGGAGAAACCGTTGATATGGTTGATATTTTCCGGCGCTCGGATCAGGTGCTGCCCGTGGTGGAAGAGGCGATTGATACGCTGCTTTCGCGCGGGCTAAAAACCATCTGGATGCAAATCGGCGTGATTAATCCCGAGGCCGAAGCCTTGGCCGAGAAAGCCGGGCTAAAGGTGGTGATGAATCGCTGCCCGAAAATCGAGCATCAGCGGCTATTTGGCGAATTGCGCAAGGGCGGATTTAACACCGGTATTATTTCGTCAAAGCTATAGCTCAACGAGGCGATATTCACTCAATATTCTACCCATGCTATCTGATCTTCCATTTTCACACACCCAGATAGAACCATATTTTTATTTTCATCTCCCGATTTATTTTGCCCAATAATCCGCTATATTAGCGCATCGCTAAACAAACGGAGACGGATATGACACCCCCAACTTATGGCTTTGACACCTTGCAAATTCATGCCGGCGCGCAGCCCGACCCCGCCACCGGCGCGCGGCAAACCCCGATTTACCAAACCACCGCTTATGTCTTTCGCGATGCCGACCACGCTGCGGCGCTGTTTAACCTGCAAGAGGTCGGCTATATCTATTCCCGCCTGACCAACCCCACGGTCGCGGTGCTGCAAGAGCGCATTGCCACGCTTGAGGGTGGCGTGGGGGCGGTGTGCTGCTCAAGCGGTCATGCGGCCCAGATCATGGCGCTATTCCCGCTGATGCAACCCGGCGATAATGTGGTGGTATCGACCCGCCTCTATGGCGGCTCCATCACCCAGTTTGGCCAAACCATCAAGCGCTTTGGCTGGTCCGCGAGTTTTGTTGATTTTGATGATGTGGAGGCGATCGAGGCCGCGGCTGACGAAAATACCAAAGCGATTTTCTGCGAAAGCATCTCCAATCCCGGTGGCTATCTCACCGATATCCCAGCCGTTGCCAAAGTGGCTGATCGCCTCGGGGTGCCGCTGATTGTGGATAACACCCTTGCCAGCCCCTACCTGTGCAAACCTATCGAAATGGGGGCCACGCTGGTGGTGCATTCCATGACCAAATACCTGACCGGCAATGGCACGGTTACCGGCGGCGTGGTAGTGGATAGCGGCAATTTTAACTGGTCCGCCTCGGATAAATTCCCCTCGCTCAGCCAGCCCGAGCCCGCCTATCATGGTCTCAAATTCCATGAAACCTTTGGCAATCTCGCCTTTACCTTTCACGGCATCGCCATCGGGCTGCGCGACCTTGGCATGACTCTGAATCCGCAGGCGGCGCATTATACCCTGATGGGGATCGAGACCCTTTCGCTGCGTATGCAGCGCCATGTGGAAAACGCCGAAACCGTGGCCGCGTGGCTAGAGGCCGATCCCAGAGTGGATTATGTCACCTATGCCGGCCTGCCTTCCTCACCCTATGCGGCGCGCAAGGCAACGATCTATCCTAAAGGCGCCGGTGCGCTCTTTACCTTTGCGGTCAAGGGCGGATACGAGGCCTGCGTGAAGCTGGTGGATAGTGTCGAGATTTTCAGCCATGTCGCCAATCTGGGCGATACCCGCAGCCTGATCATCCATTCGGCCTCTACCACCCACCGCCAGCTCACGCCCGAGCAGCAAGACGCAGCAGGAGCGGGGGCAAATGTGGTGCGGCTATCGATCGGCATTGAAGACCCGGCCGACCTTATTCGGGATCTGGATCAGGCGCTGGCAGCGGCTACTGCATAAAATATAGGGCGGGGAAATTTCCCCGCCCTATATGCAATTTCAAGATATTTCGAGCCGCCTAGCGCACCCAGATTTCAACGCGACGGTTGGTGTCGCGGCCATCTTCGGTTTCGTTACAGCCGATGGGAGAGAGCTTGCCATAGCCAAACGGGGTGAACTGAACCGCATCCGCACTTCGCTCCCCGACCGCAGCCACCAGCACATCACGCACAGATTCGGCGCGCGCCTGGCTCAAACGCTGGTTCTCGTTGATCGCGCCAATACTATCGGCAAAGCCGATAATCATCAGCCGTTTGCCCTGAAATTCACCATTGCGAACTTTGGCGGCCAGCCGTTCGATATCCACCAATGCGCGGTTATCCGGCTGCACCGAGCCACTTTTGAAGCGGAAGGTCAGCGATATCCGCTCGGCGTCCAGCAGGCCGGTAACCATCTCTTGCAGCAGCTCCAGCGACGGACGATCCCGCTCGGCCATCAGCGCATGCGCCATCCGGCGGCCTTGATCATTCAAGGACGAGGTCGTCACATTCTGGTTCACAAAACCGGCGCGCTCGATGATTTGCTGCGCCTCGTCCGAGGTCGTGAAATTCACAAATTCCTCAACCTTTTCCGGCAACCGGCCACCATTGACATACATAAACATCCGGCGAGACATCGGATATTCCTCGGTTTTGATCGAGAAATCCGTCGGTGAAGCCACCTGTCCGCATATCGAGCGCAAAGCCAGAATTTGCGCATTGCGCTCGCTGGCGACACTGGTAATGCCGATGCCGTTTTCATCACCGGCCAGCGCATCGGATACTTCCGCATTTGTGCCTAGAATAAACGCGCTATTCCCCAAGGATTGTCTGTTCGGGCCCATCACCAGAGATTCAAACACCTGCGTTGCACCCGAAGACACATCGCGGCGATAGATATTTATGGTGGAATCAAGCCCGCCCACTTCGCGCCAATTGCGGATATTGCCCGAGAAGATATCGGAAATCTGCTGAAGGCTCAGGGTTTGAATCGGGTTGCGTGGATTAACCGAGACCGCCAGACCATCCAGCGCCAGAATGCGCTCCTGCGCGGGGC
>WFUK01000430.1 GCA_015485015.1 Paracoccaceae bacterium
GACCAGTTCATCCGGTTTTTCCCCGAAGATCATCCGCTGCGCCAGAATATCCAGACCATTGCCGATAATATGGGCTGGTCCCAAACCGTCGATCTGGTGCTGCGCTATGAGCCGGACGAGCTGCTCACGCCGCAAGGCTTTCAGGAGCTTTCCGACCTTGTGGACAAGCTGCAAGCGCTGGATCAGGTGGTGGATATTCGCGGCCCGCTGCCGATTGTGCAGAATTGCCTCGATCATCGCACCCCGCCTTATGAAGGGGCGCTGGCCGATGTGCCGGAAAAGATGCTGAATTTTTGTGTGCGCAGCAATTATTACGTGACCGAAGATTTTGGCAACGCCACCTTCGCCGCCGATTTTCGCGAGCTGCGCATGAGCCTTTTGGTCGAGCGCCAAAGCTCGGCCAAGGTGCGCGAGCTGGCCGAAACCGTGGAGAGCATCGCGCAGGAAGCAGGCTTTACCGGAGATCGCGCGGCGGTATCGGGGGTGAATGTTATGTCGTCTTATCTCTCGATGGTGAATACCAAATCCATGCTGGTCGGCACCGGCATTGCCATGATTGTGGTGTCTATTCTGATCGGGATATTTTTCCGCTCTATCCCGCTGGCTGTTCTCAGCATTATCCCGAATTTCATGCCCGCCATGGCCTCGCTGGGGCTGTGGGTATGGATCAATGGCGAGGTTGGCATGGCGGCTTCGATCATCTCGGCGCTGACCTTCGGCATTGTGGTCGATGATACCATTCACATATTATACGCCCTTAATCGGGGCCGGAAAAAGCAGACCGATCGCGGGGTGCAGCGGGTGTTGCAAAATGTATTCCCGGGGGTTTTAACCACCACCGCCACCCTCGGCTTTGGCTTTGCGCTGCTGATGTTTAGCGGTTTTGCGGTTAATCAACAGCTTGGTTTCCTGACCGCCGCCACGATATTTATCGCCTTTTTGTTTGATCTGTTTGTGCTGCCGGGGCTTTATATCATTTTCATGGGCCGCAACAGAAAGCATTGAACGGCTTTGCCTTTGCGCCTATGCTGCGGATATTCTGATTTAAGGGAGTCGCCAATGCTTCGGATTACCACTGCACTATTGCTGCTTAGCCCTGCCATTGCCTCGGCCCAATGCCTGACGGCAGAGGCGCTTGAGGATGGTATCACGGTTGAATATGGCTCGGGTAGCACCTCCTATATCCAGCGCACAGATTACGGCACCATTATTGACGCCTATTATGATGTGGCTGACTACGAATATTACGGGCAGGTGGTTTTGTTTGAAACCATTGACGGCGTGTTTGAAGCGCGGCGCGATACCCATAGCAAAGACAGCTGGGAATCAAACGACGATATCGGGATGGACTATAATTTCGAGGTCGAAACAGCGCGCCCCTATGCCGCTGGCACGGATGGAAACGGCGTGCTTACCTTGCTTGATTCGCGCTTTGGTCCAAATGACGTCAGCTTTGGCTGGTCTGCTTACGAGAGCGAGCCGCTGGTGGTTGGCGAATGCAGCTATGAGGCGGTGCGCGTGTTCACCACGGAATTCAACCTGAAGCGGGGGGAAATCTATACGCGCGAGATCAAATACCTCCCCGAATTGGGCTTTGGCATTCAAACCGGAAACTCGTATTATTCTTTGCCGGTAAACAATAGCGAGATCATCGGCCTCAGCGCCAGCTAGCGCGGCATTTCCGCCCAATCCCTGCTTTCCCTTGATTCCGGTGCAATACCGCTTTTATAAGTGAGTGAATTGCTCGGGTATTTAGCCCGACCAGAATACGGGGATCAAAATGGCGACCAAAGAACAAATTATCAAATCACTGATTAGCGTAACCGCACCGGGGCTGAAAGAAGACATCGTTTCGGATGGTCTGGTTTCGGATATCATTATCGACGGCAGCAAGGTGGTATTTTCCATCACCGTGCCAAAGGCCCTGCACGGCGATCCTACCGCGCTGCAAAAAGCAGCCGAGCGGCAGGTTTTGGCGCTGGACGGGGTCGATACCGCCCTGATCGCGCTGACCGCCGAAGCCGAGCCGGTGATTTCCAAAGAGCCACCCAAGCTAAAGCAAAGAAAAGAGCGCCCCGTTGGTCCCGATATGCGGCCTGATTCCGCCGCCATTCCGGGCATCAAGCAGATTCTGGCCGTGGCCTCTGGCAAGGGCGGCGTGGGCAAATCCACTACCTCGGCCAACCTCGCGCTGGCGCTGGCCAAGCTTGGCCTCAAGGTCGGTTTGCTCGATGCGGATATTTACGGCCCCTCCCTGCCGCGCCTTTTCGGCATGGTCGAAGATCGCCCCGAGCTAAAAGACGACGTGCTTTACGCGATGGAGCGTTACGGCATCAAGGTGATGTCTATGGGCTTTTTGATGGAAGAGGAAAATCCGGTAATCTGGCGCGGGCCGATGATTGTTTCCGCCCTGATGCAGCTGCTAAAAGAGGTCGCATGGGGCGAGCTTGATGTGCTGGTGCTGGACATGCCGCCGGGCACAGGCGACATCCAGCTCACATTGGCGCAGCAGGTGCCGGTGGCAGGCGCGGTGATCGTTTCTACCCCGCAAGACCTCGCGTTAATCGATGCCCGCAAGGGTCTCAAAATGTTCCAAAGCGTCGATGTGCCTATTCTTGGCCTGATCGAAAACATGAGCACGTTTATCTGCCCCCATTGCGGCGAGCGTTCCGATATCTTTGGCCATGGCGGGGCCGAGGAGGAATCCGGTCGCCTTGGCGTGCCTTTCCTTGGCGGCATTCCGCTGCATATGGATATCCGGAAATACTCCGACGATGGCACCCCTGTGGTGATGGCCGAGCCGGATGGCCCGCATGCCAAAATCTTCGAAACCATCGCGCTAAAGGTTGCGGCACAGCTCAATCCGGTGGATGACGAAGACTAAGCCGCCACAGGCGAAAACGGTTCAGCGCGGCGCGGGCGCGACCTTGCCACAAGCAAGGGGGCAAACGCGCCGCCTCGCCGACCCTTCGGGCCACCTCCCCGGCGCGGGTCGGCATGCCGACCTTGCCTAGCCGCAAACCTTGCGCTACCCTTGCTGCATGTTTGAATATACCCTCCTGCACTGGACCAGCTTTCTCGTTACCGCCGTGGTGCTGAACCTCGCGCCGGGCCCTGATATTGCCTTTATTATTGGCCAAACCGTGCGCGGCGGCCGCAAAGCCGGCTTTGCCGCGCTTGGGGGCATCTGGCTTGGCGCTTTTGGTCATGTGCTGATGGCGGCCGCCGGGCTTTCGGCTATTCTCGCCACGTCGGCCACCGCGTTTTCTGTGGTCAAATGGGCGGGGGCGGCCTATTTGATCTATCTCGGGATTAAGGCGCTGCGTTCCGATGGCAGCGGGTTTGTGGCCGAAGGGGTGGTGCCAAGCCCGCGCGCGTTTCCGATTTTCAAGCAAGGGGTGATCGTTGCCTTGCTGAATCCCAAAGTCGCGATTTTCTTTCTGGCTTTTCTGCCGCAATTTGTCGTTACAGGCGCGGGGCCGGTCTGGGCGCAGCTGTTTTTACACGGCTCTTTGATTATCGTTGTCGCCGCCTTTATCGAGCCACCGCTGATATTGGCGGGCGACAAGCTCACCAATGGATTGCGCAACAACCCGCGCTTTGGCCTGTGGCTGGACCGCTCGCTGGGCGCTATCTTCATCGGGCTTGGAATTAGGTTGGCGCTGGATGAGCGATAAAAAGCGCTGTGAACCAACCCATTTAACCCGCAATCGTAAAGCCCGCGAACGACGGGCGCGGAAAAAGGCGGAGAAACAAGCCGCAAAAGAAGGTTAAGCGAGGGTCAGGGTCGCGCTGCCCGCCTGCATTTCGCCCTGCGCCCGATCAAAGCGCAGATGCGCCAAGCCGTTTTCCCCCACAACGGTATAAAGCGTGCCGACGGGCTTGCCATTGGCCGAGATCGCGCTGCCAAATTCGGCCTCGCCTTGCACCGCGACCCGCCGCAATCCTTTTTTCAGCTCGGTTTTATGCTTCATCCGCGCAGTAATTTCTTGGCCCACATAGCAGCCCTTGCGAAAATCCACCCCGTTGAGCCGCTCAAAACCGGCTTCCAGAATGTATGTCTCGTTTTCCACCAGCTCTGGCTCGGGGATGATATGCTCCACCCGCAGCGCTTCAAAATGATCTTCGGGCAGGGGGGCAATCAAAGCCTCGCCATATAGCCGCCAGCCCATCGCCGCGTGGCGCGGGTCCGCAAAGCCGCCCTTGGGCGGAGCGCCAATGCCGCGCCAGACGGGGCGCTCATCGGCCTCGATCTGCACATCGGCGCGCAGGCGATACATGGATAGCCGCTGCGCCAAGGCGGGGGCGCGGAGGGCCGCGACATCGATCAAAACCGCTTCGCCATCAGCCGCCAGAAAGAAATCAAACAGATATTTCCCCTGCGCGCTCAGCAATGCCGCATAAATCGGCCCGCTTGAAAGTTTGTTGAGGTCATTGCTCACCAGCCCTTGCAGAAAGTCCTGCCGGTCAGCGCCGCTAATGCGCAGCAATTGCCGCGCTTTGTCATGGTATCCTTGGGTCATGCGGGTAATATAGGGGGCAATGCCGCCATTACCAAGCCGAAAGCCCCCATGTCTGCCCCGATTTCCATCATCCTCCCGACGCTAAATGCCGCAGCCCGCATTGGTCCCACCTTGGCGGCGCTTTCCGAAGGGCTGGAGGCGGGGCTGGTGGGCGAGCTGATTATCGTGGATGGCGGCTCGGCTGATGATATCGCGGAAATCGCCGCACAGATCGGCGCGGAGTTTATACGGATTTCGCCCTCTCGCGGCGGGCAGCTAGCCGCAGGGGCGGGTATGGCCAGCCGCCCTTGGCTGCTGTTTATCCATGCGGATACCGTGCTGTCCGAGGGTTGGACGGCGGCTGCGCTCGCCCATATCCGAGGCTCGAAAAAGGCCGGATATTTTGCGCTGCGCTTTGATGCGGCGGGCTTTGCGCCGTGGTTTGTGGCGGGCTGGGCCAATATGCGGGCGCGGGTTCTGGGTCTGCCTTATGGCGATCAGGGCTTGCTGATATCGGCGGCGCTTTATCAAAAATCGGGCGGCTATCCGGATCAGCCCTTGATGGAAGACGTGGCGCTGTCTCTTATACACATCTCCGA
>WFUK01000431.1 GCA_015485015.1 Paracoccaceae bacterium
GCCTACGGGCTGGGCGCGGCCACGGTTGGCCCTGCCCTTGCCGCCGCTGGCGTGAAGCGGTTTTTTGTGGCGCAGGCCGAGGAGGCGGTTTCCCTGCGCACCGCCCTTGGCCCCGAGCCCGAGATCTATAATTTCAGCGGCTTGATGGCGGGGGACGATGAGGCCATCACCAAGCACGGCATGATTCCGGTGCTGAATTCCGCCCGGCAAGTCAAAGCCTTTGCCAAAGACCATGCCGGCCGCCCTTGTGGTATCCAGCTGGATAGCGGCATGAATCGTCTCGGCATGGAGCCGCTGGAAGCCGCCTCGGTGGCGCTGGATATTGCAGCGCTGAAGCCCGATCTGGTGATGAGCCATCTGGCCTGCGCCGATGAGCCGCTGCACCCGATGAACGCCGCCCAGCTCGCCGCCTTTAGCGCCATGACCTTTGCCATGCCCGCCCGACGCAAAGCGCTAAGCGCCACGGGCGGCATTCTGCTCGGCGCGCCGTTTCACTTTGATCTGACCCGCCCGGGCATCGGGCTTTATGGCGGCGAACCGTTTAAGGCGGCCAAGCCCGTGGTGCAGTTGGATCTTCCGGTGGTGCAGGTGCGCGATGTGCTGCCCGGCGAGACCGTGGGCTATGGTGCCGCGTGGATCGCCACCCGCCCCAGCAAAATCGCCACCGTTTCCAGCGGCTATGCGGATGGCATCCTGCGCGCCGCCAAGGGATTTTGCCTTTATGCTGGCCCCACCCCCTGCCCCGTGGTGGGCCGCATCTCGATGGATCTGATCACGGTAGATGTAACCGACCTTAAGGAGGTGCCGCCAAGCCTGAGCCTGCTGAATGCCACCCAGACCGTGGATGTGCTGGCGCAAAAAGCCGGCACCATCGGCTATGAAATCCTCACCAGCCTTGGCCATCGCTATAATCGGCGCTATACTGAAGGCTAGCCTCGGGAGGCCCCCATGGAAGATATTATTGCCGTTGCCCGCGTGCTTGTCGCCCTTGCCTTTTATACCACCGCCTATATTTTGCCGTTGGTGCTGGCGCTCGGCGCGGCTATTCGCATGGCGCTGCGCTGGCATTCCAGCTGGCGGCTTATCAGTGCCGCCCTGCTGGCCGCCTTGCCGCAAGCCTATCTAATAAGCACCGGCGCATCGCAAAACATCGCGTTTTTCATCGGCACAGCCCTTACGGTAATTGGTGCCATTCTCTATATTTTCGCCACGCGCGGGCATCGGAGCGGCCCAAGACCGCTGCTTGAAATAGCGCTTTTGCTTGTCGTGCTGGTTTACACGGTTGTGAATGTCAGCTGGGTTGTCGGATAGCTTGCCAAACCGCCCCACATTGCTTACCTCTGTCCAGACCCTTTCGTGAGGCCCCATGCTGGCACTAAACTACATCTTCGAGGCGCTGGCCTCCATTGGCCGCTCCACGCTGGCGCTTTTTGCCAGCGTCGGGCGGCTGGTGATCTTTGCCGCATCGGCGCTTTCCCACATGCTGCGCGCGCCGTTTTACCCGCGCGAACTGGCGGCGCAATTGCTGAAGATCGGCTATTTCTCCTTGCCCGTAGTGGGGCTGACCACGCTCTTCACCGGTGGCGCGCTGGCGCTGCAAATATATGCGGGCGGCGCAAGGTTTAACGCCGAAAGCGTGGTGCCGAGCATTGTCGCCATCGGCATGGTGCGCGAGCTGGGACCGGTGCTGGCCGGCCTCATGGTCGCGGGCCGTGTGGGGGCCAGCATTGCGGCTGAAATCGGCACCATGAAGGTGACCGAGCAGATCGACGCCCTGACCACGCTTTCGACCAATCCGATGAAATACCTCGTGGTGCCGCGCCTCCTCGCCGCTACCATCGCCATGCCGCTTTTGGTGCTGATCGGCAATATCATCGGCATCTTTGGCGGCTTTCTCGTAGGCACCTTGCGGCTGGATTTTAACGCCGCCGCCTATATCAACAACACGGTGGATTTTATGGAAGCGGGCGATGTGACCTCGGGCCTGATCAAGGCGGCGGTTTTTGGCTTTATCGTGGCGCTGATGGGCACCTATAGCGGCTTTCATTCGGGGCGCGGCGCGCAGGGTGTGGGGCAGGCCACCACCAATGCCGTGGTCTCGGCCTCGATCCTGATCCTCGCCAGCAATTATCTTTTGACCGAACTGTTATTCTCCGCATGAGCGCGCCAGCCAAAATCGCCCTGAACGGGGTTATGAAAGCCTTTGACCGCAATGAAGTGCTGCGCGGGGTGGATTTGAGTGTGGATAAAGGCAGCTCGCTGGTGGTGATTGGTGGCTCCGGCACCGGCAAATCCGTGCTGCTGAAATGCATCCTCGGGATCGTTACGCCGGATGCGGGCGAGATACTGATCGACGGCGCGGCGCTGAATAACCGCGAAGACTTTCTCAGCCATTTTGGTATGCTTTTCCAAGGTGGCGCGCTGTTTGACAGCCTCCCTGTCTGGCACAATGTCGCCTTCCGCCTGCGCCAAGGCAAAGCCAAGCTCGGCAAAGCCGACGCCCAGGAGCTGGCGATAGAAAAGCTGCGCCGCGTTGGCCTGAAGCCCGAGGTCGCCTTCCAATTCCCCGCCGAGCTTTCCGGCGGTATGCAAAAACGGGTGGGCTTGGCGCGCGCGATTGCCTCCGAACCCTCGGTGATATTTTTCGACGAACCCACCACGGGTCTGGATCCGATCATGGCGGGGGTGATTAACGAGCTGATCCGCGAGATCGTGGTGGACCTCGGCGCGACCGCCATCACCATCACCCACGACATGAGCTCTGTGCGCGCCATAGCCGACCATGTGGCCATGCTGCATGCAGGCAAGGTGCGCTGGCACGGGCCGGTGGCGGATATTGATACCTCGGGCGATGCTTATGTGGACCAGTTTATCAATGGCCGGGCTGATGGGCCGATCGAGAGTGTGCGGTGATGGTGGGGTGAAACCCCACCCTACATCTTGAATAATCGGCTATGGTGCCAAATGTAGGGTGCGTGGCCCTCCACGCACCACCAAGGAAATAAAATGACCCTCCGCCTCCTCAACCTCTCCCTCTTCCTCCTCTTCCCCATCGCATGGTTCGCCCCCATGGCCCGCGCAGGGCTCATAAAACTGTGGTTCTTTGATCTCACCGAGCTTTCCGTGATCTCCTCGCTTGGCTCGCTCTGGGAGACCGATATATTCCTCGCCATGCTGGTGGCCTTCTTTGCCCTGATTGCGCCGATGCTCAAAACCACCCTGCTCGCCGCCATGCATTTTGGCCTGCTTGGCAACAATATGCTGCCTGCCCTTGGCATCCTTGGCAAGCTCGCCATGGCCGATATCTTCTTGATTGCGCTTTATATCGTGCTGGCCAAAGGCGTGGGTGTGGGCGTGGTTGAAACCGCTTGGGGCCTTTATCTATTTACCTTTTGCGTGCTACTCTCTTTGCTGATCACCGAGCTTACGAAGCACCAAATCAAAGCGCAATAATGCATATATATCTCATCAACCTTGCCCGCCGGCCAGATCGGCTCGCCGAAATGGACGCCGAGATCAGTGCCCTTGGCCTGCGCTATACCCGCATCGATGCGGTTGACGGAGCGGCGTCTTCGCTGGGCCAGCCAGAAAACCACCCTATATCTACCGCTGCTTATGCGTGCTATTTAAGCCATATCCGGGCCTATCAGGCTTTTCTAAAGAGCGGTGATCCGCATTGCGTCATTATGGAAGATGATGTGGCGCTTTCGCCCCGCCTTCCAAAGGCTCTTTCGCAACTGGAGCTTTTCACCGATGAAAACGCCATTATCCGACTGGAAGCGCCAACAAACCAAAACTTTATGCGCCCGAGCTATTGCAAGCCCAAACCAGAATTTTCCGAAAACGGATTTTCGACCTACGACCTTTTTGGCAAATCAAACGGCACCGGTGCATTTATTATTTCCCGCGCCATGGCCAAGATCATGGTTAGCCGAAACGCCACACCTGTTTTGCCCATAGATGTCCGCCTTTTTCACCCGCGCCGCGCCAATTTCCCGGGTTTCACCATTTTGCAAATCAATCCGGCACTGGCCATCCAGCGGCGGGTTTTGAACGCGAGAACCGATAGCGATATCCGGTTTGGAATGCGCCCCGTTCCCCCATCTTATCCCGGCCAGTATTTGGTGCGAAATATGTGGAAGAACCTGCATTTTGTTCTGCGCAATCTTGCCCGCCCAATCCGGCTTAGCCGCAGCTTCCCTTTTGCCAATGATAAGGGCATTCCACCCGTCGGAGACCATTAAATGGCCAAGATAAAATCCACCTTCACCTGCACCGCCTGCGGCGCGGCTCATAAAAAATGGCAGGGGCAATGCGAAAGCTGCCATGAGTGGAACACCATCCAAGAAGAGGTCGCGCTTTCTACCGGCCCGACAGGAAAATCGCTTGGCGGGGCCAAGGGGCGCAAGGTGGCGCTGTCTGATCTAAGCGCAACCGACGCCCCCCTGCCCCGCGCCAGCTGTGGCATTTCCGAATTTGACCGCGTGCTGGGCGGCGGCATGGTGCCGGCCAGCGCCATCCTTGTGGGCGGTGATCCCGGCATTGGTAAATCCACCCTGCTGCTGCAAGCTGCCGCCGCCTTTGCCAAAAGCGGCCAGAAGGTGATCTATATTTCCGGCGAGGAAGCCGCGTCGCAAATCCGCATGCGCGCCCGCCGTCTTGGCGCTGCCGATGCCCCCGTGCAGCTCGCCGCCGAGACCAATCTTCGCGATATCCTCACCACACTAGACGCCGAGCGCCCCGCGCTGGCGATCATCGATTCCATCCAGACCATGTGGGCCGACCATGTCGATAGCGCCCCCGGTTCTGTATCCCAAGTGCGGGCCTGCGCCCATGAGCTAACGAGCTTTGCCAAGCGCAAAGGGGTGTCGGTGGTGCTGGTCGGGCATGTGACCAAAGACGGCCAGATCGCGGGGCCGCGCGTGGTCGAGCATATGGTCGATACCGTGCTATATTTCGAGGGCGAGCGCGGGCATCAGTTCCGCATCCTGCGCGCGGTGAAAAACCGCTTTGGTCCGGCCGACGAGATCGGGGTATTTGAAATGACCGGCGAAGGGCTGGCCGAGGTCACCAACCCTTCAGCGCTGTTTTTGAGCGAGCGCGATAACCCTGCGCCGGGGGCGGTGGTATTTGCCGGGATTGAAGGCACGCGGCCGGTTTTGGTGGAAATTCAGGCGCTGGTCGCCCCCTCGCCCTTGGCCACGCCGCGCCGCGCGGTGGTGGGATGGGATAGCGCGCGCCTTGCGATGATTTTGGCAGTGCTGGATGCGCGCGCGGGCATCAGCTTTGCCGGCATGGATGTGTATCTCAATATCGCGGGGGGGATGCGGATATCGGAACCGGCTGCCGATTTGGCGGTGGCGGCGGCGCTGATCTCGGCGCGGCAGGATAAAGCCATGCCACCCGATAGCGTTTGCTTTGGCGAAATCAGCCTGTCTGGCGCGCTCCGCCCGATTTCCCAGCCCGAAAATCGGCTGAAAGAAGCCGAAAAGCTCGGTTTTACCTCGGCTTTTGCACCTTCTTTGATGAAGACCGTGGGAGAATCAGGCATAAGCGTGCAAAAGTTCGATGATCTTTCGGGTTTCATTGATTCGTATTTTGGCGTAATAAGCGAATAAACAAGGATATTAGGCATGGATGAGTATACGATCATAGACGGGGTGGCGCTGGCCATCATTCTTATCTCCGGCATTTTAGCCTATTCGCGCGGTGTGGTGCGCGAGGTGCTTTCGATTGTGGGCTGGGTTGGCGCGGCCATCATCGCCTTTATCTTTGCGCCACAAGGCAAGGATTTTGTATTTGAAATTCCGTTTGTGAATACGGTGGTCGGGGATAGC